>JBCBIX010000037.1:0-24114 GCA_038523965.1 Bacteroidota bacterium | reverse complement strand
CAGAAGAACACTGATCTTTTTCCAAATTCGGCGAATGCCTATCATAGTCTTGCCGAAGTCTACATGCAGTCTGGTGATGTCAAAAATGCTATCCTAAACTATCGCAAGTCCCTCGAACTCAATCCCAACAACGAACATGCGGCGAGAGTCTTGGCAGAATATGATCCAGAGTGATGCCGTGGTTGAGGTAGCATTGATCGAAGAAGTCACGCAATTCTTCGATGTTCTCACCACGTCAAGATGAATTGCTGCATCTTCTGCCAAACGAAACGGTCCAACATGCGTACTATCTACATTTTCATCCTTTCCATCCTCTTGTGTCTGCACAATGGGCTAATGGGTCAGAACGGTCTGAAGGTAGACTACTTCGACGGTATCGAATTCGACAGATTCGTATCTACCCAATTTGAAAAAGACATCAATAAGTATTGGAATCAGGAGGCACCAGTAGAAGGTATTGATCCCAACTATTGCTCGATCAGATGGACAGGGTATCTCGTACCTGGCAAAACTGGCAACTACTCCTTTAGCGCGTATGTAGATGATGGTATCCGCGTATGGATCGATGATATCATGATCATCAATAATTGGAGATTAAATGACATGGGGCGATCCAAAGGGACCATCCAATTAGAATCAGGCCGTAGGTACAAACTCAAGGTTGAATATTTCAATGCGCTTAATGAAGGAGAAATTCAATTATTATGGCGCATCCCACAACCAGAACGTCCATGGTACAAACGTTGGCAAGCCCTACCCTATCAACGCATCACATCTGAGTACTATCAGCCACCAACGAATTTTGAAATTCCAAAACCTGACTATCAAGGTTCCCCAATCATTGCAGAACAATCACAGGAATCAATTGTGCCAACCGATCAGCGACCAGCTATCTCTCAGACGACTCTAACTGAAAGCAACTCCTCGGCATCGGAATCACAAGCGTCAAATGCAGATCCGTCTCCCATCAGTCGAGAGGCAACGATCCAACCTATCGCCACTATAAAATCTGCATCACCAACCCTCGAAGACGTCATTCCAAAAAATATCCGATTCGAACGAGCTAAAGTGACCATGTACGAATCCTCTTATGTCGAACTCAATCGATTTGCAAGTTATATGCTCACACATCCTAATCTCAGTGTGCACATCGAGGGACATACTGACCCCGTGGGTGATAAAGTGAGCAATCAAGAACTATCCGAACGAAGAGCATACGCCATCGCTGCGTACCTCGTGAAACAGGGCTTATCAGCAGATCGCATCACCGCCAAAGGATATGGTGGCAGCCGTCCTCTGGTCATCCCTGCTGATGGTGAGTATCATCCGGCCAATCGTCGCGTAGAATTCAAAATCTCAGATGGAGCGGAGGTGCTATCTGTGAATTAGCACCGCTCAACCTCCATTGCTTGCGTTAGCGCCCAACACCTTGGAAATGCAGCTGGAACAATCCCTTCAGCAATCAACAAACTGTCCTCATTTGCCATTCAAAATGAGAGAGAAGGCGAACTACGAGAATTAGAAGAGTACGTCGAGTGGAAAAATATAATGATAAATGTCACGGCGGCCGAACCATCGATGGATCAGAGTAATTTTCGAACCACTACACTTTTGAAAAAGAAATAATACGAGTTTCATGAATCAACGATTAGCGTCCATCTGGACATTCTTAGAAGATCTATCCGCTAACAATTCTAAAGAATGGATGGATGAACATCGCGATCGATATTATAACGCTAAAGCTAACTGGCTTGACCAAATCCAAGAAATTCTAACTACTCTCTCCACCCACCAGCCACTGTACGAGACCCTCAGCCCAAAAGATACCATCACTCGCATCAACAACAATCGCGTATTTCATCCCGATCGTCCTGTTTACAAAGGACACTTTACATTTTCGCCATCATCCAAGTCAGACCAAATCACTTCGATTTTTGTAGCCTATGGCCCAGAGTTTACCATGATTGGCGGTGGTCTGTATCGACCAGATAGCAGCGCTCTTTCTTCCATACGTGAGGCCATTGACTATGATGGCGAGGAGCTCAGAGCCATTATTACAGACCCTACTTTTGTTAGTTTGTTCGGTGGTCTTTCTGATGAAGAGCCAAAACTTAAAACTTCTCCAAAAGGATATTCCAAGGATCATAAGCACATTGACTTACTCCGTTATAAAAGCTTCACGGCACAACTGAAACCTTCAAAAGAGGAGCTGATCAAAGGGAATCTCACCACCATTGTCGAGGACGCCTACCTGAAGCTACAACCGCTGACCCAATGGTTGACCAAGGCTATCTCTGTGTAAATAGAAGAAGGCGATGCATCTAAATGGTAATTTGCAACTTCCACTACCGAATAATCCTGGCTCAGCATCCAGACAATTCCAACACAAAAAAAGGGGACCTTTTTCAAAAGTGCCCCCTTGTCTATTCTAATTTGTATTGTCAATAGATATCCGCCTATGCTTCCAGGTCAAAACGATCTAAGTTCATCACCTTATCCCACGCCTTGATGAAGTCATTGACAAATTTCTGCTCTGCATCTGCACAGCCATAGACTTCAGCAATCGCCCGAAGCTCAGTGTTAGATCCAAAGATCAAATCGACTCTGGTTCCTGTCCACTTCACTTGTCCAGTGATGCGATCACGACCTTCGAACGCCTCCTCTTCTGCATCAACGGCACTCCATTTGGTGCGCATATCAAGTAGATTCACAAAGAAGTCATTCGTCAACTGTCCAGGACGATCTGTGAAGACGCCATGAGCAGAGCCATCTTGGTTCGCTCCGATCATCCGCATACCTGCTACGAGCACCGTCATTTGAGGTGCCGTTAGCGAAAGTAGTTGGGCCTTATCCACCAAGAGCTCCTCAGATTTGACTGTAAACTTCTGCTTACTGTAGTTGCGGAAGCCATCGCTGATCGGCTCCAATACTTCAAAAGCCTCAGCATCTGTATGCTCCTCGAGCGCATCGGTACGACCAGGAGTAAATGGTACGCTGATCTCATGCCCAGCCGCTTTAGCCGCCTGCTCGACACCCGCACAACCTCCAAGAACGATGAGATCGGCGATGGATACCTTTTTAGATGTCTGAGAACTATCAAACTCAGCCTTGATACCATCATAGACATGCAAGACTTTATCTAACTCAGTAGGATTATTGACTTCCCACGTTCGCTGAGGAGCGAATCGAATACGCGCCCCATTGGCACCTCCTCTCTTGTCACTGTCGCGATATGTCGACGCTGAAGCCCATGCCACTCTCACTAACTCAGGTGTAGACAGACCAGCGGCCAAGATCATGCGCTTGAGTTTTGCGATGTCATCAGCATCAATGGTGTCATAGTCTGCTGCTGGGATCGGATCCTGCCAGATCAAATCCTCAGCAGGCACCTCGGCTCCGAGATATCTACTCTTCGGACCCATATCACGATGGGTAAGCTTGAACCAGGCCTTCTTGTAAGCCTCTGCAAATTCTCCTGGATTCTCCAAGAAGTGTCGTGATACTTTCTCATAGTCGGGATCCATGCGGAGCGACATATCGGTCGTCAGCATGAAGGGCGCATGCTTGATATCTGGGTTGTGCGCATCCGGCACTGTGCCTTCGCCACCACCATTAACTGGTCTCCACTGCCAAGCGCCACCAGGACCTTTGTGTACTTCCCACTCATAGTTGAATAGGTTCTCGAAGTACTTATGACTCCATTTAGTTGGTGTATCAGTCCATGCACCCTCAAGGCCACTGGTGATGGTATCTGGTCCGACCCCAGTATTGAGGTTGTTCTTCCAACCCATGCTCTGCATTTCGATAGATGCGCCAGCCGGCTCTGCCTCGAGATGTTCGGCATCTACCCCTGCTCCATGTGTCTTGCCAAAAGTGTGACCACCTGCGATAAGTGCAACAGTTTCGTAGTCATTCATCGCCATACGACCAAACGTGAGCCGAATGTCATGAGCCGCAGCAAGTGGGTCAGGATTGGCATTCGGGCCTTCAGGATTGACATAGATAAGTCCCATGTGAGATGCTCCCAACTGCCCTTCGAGCTCTTTGTCCGCTGCTTCGTAGCGCTTCTCATTACCCAGCCACTCGGACTCGCGACCCCAGTAGATGTCCTCCTCAGGTTGCCAGATATCCTCGCGTCCACCAGCGAATCCATACATGGGTAGTCCCATGGATTCGTGAGCGCAGTTACCGGCCAAGATGAGCAGGTCGGCCCATGAGAGCTTACGCCCATACTTCTGCTTCACTGGCCAAAGCAATAGTCTTGCCTTGTCAAGATTCGTGTTATCCGGCCAGCTATTGAGCGGAGCAAATCGCTGTGCTCCGGTCCCTCCACCTCCTCGACCGTCACCGATGCGATATGTACCAGCAGCATGCCAAGCCATTCGAATGAAAAAAGGCCCATAGTGCCCGTAGTCTGCAGGCCACCAGTCTTGGCTATCCGTCATGACTTCGTAGAGATCCTTTTTGACTTCGGCGAGGTCCAGTGATTTGAACTCCTCGGCGTAATCAAAATCCTCGTCCATCGGATCAGCAAGTGCTGAATGCTGCCTTAGAATATTCAGATTAAGCTGATTCGGCCACCAATCCCGGTTTCCCATTCCTCCTCCAGCTGCCGACTTCAGCTCGCCGTTGAGGTATGGACAACCATTGGCGTCTCCATTAGTACCATTGAGATGCTCCATGTTGTTCTTTTCTTTTTAGTAAATGTTAAGTGTGTCGTGTACAAATATTGGATAAGACATATTTAATTTCATTATCTGTCTATAAGTTGATGTTATGGTAAAATGAGTCGCACGGGGCGCCGCATCTCATCCAAAGTCTGTCACAACATCGCGGAGTTTTCGTTCGCTCCGCTCAGGGCCATTCGCTCAGATATGCGGAGCTTTGCCATGTACTCATACCATGACAAATGATCGATTTCTCAGAGGCTCGCATTACCAAACTATCAATCCATCATCTCGATCATGACGGGGCCAGAGGGTTATCGATTAGCTCCACATCTACGCCATTGCCCGATTCTGCTACCCTTTCCCTCCTGGAAAAATTTGCATTCGGCCATTTTATCAAACGTTTGGAGCATTATGAATTCACATGGAGCAATGGAGATGCGAGTCTCAATCCGATGAAGATTCTGTCAGACCAGGTATTCCAACAACCAGAAACGGTTCACCAGACATCCATTAGTATCGCCAAACACTTGTTCCAATCTTCATCTCATCCCAATATTAAGTCGGGTGACTTCATCATGATCTATGTACAAGATGTGAGAGCTGAGGACGAACTCATCGACGCGATTGGCATATTCAAATCAGAGTCCAAAACCTCCTTTCTTAAAATCTTATCCGAAGGTTCGCATCCCAGTCTGACCGGAGACGAGGGAATCAATATCAATGCGATCGACAAAGGCTGTCTCGTCTTTAATATCCATGCGGAGAGCGGATATCTCGTGCAATCCATTGATCGGTCTAATCGCAGCCAGGAAGCCCAATATTGGACCGATAGCTTCCTCCAACTACAACGTCGGAGTGACGCTTTCTTACAGACTCAGCAGTATATGAACCTGACACAGACGTATGTGTCGCATCAGTTAGCTGAAGAATTTGATGTCGACCGCGCCGACCAGCTTGATCTACTTCGTCGCACTGGTGAATACTTCAAATCTCACGATCGATACGACAGCCAAGAATTCGAATCTGAGGTCCTATCTGATGAATCCGTCATCCAATCCTACCGCTCTTACAAAGATACCTTCCAGAAAGAGCTACAAACAGAACTTCCAGATACCGTCGGTCTCTCAAAACAAGCTGTGCGGCGATCAGCGAAAGACTTCAAGAGTGTCCTTAAGCTGGACAAAAACTTTCACATCTACATCCACGGTGATCGCGACCTCATCCAATCAGGTACCGACCCAGATGGACGCAAATGGTACAAAGTGTACTATGACGAAGTGAGGTGATCACATAAATCACCCTTTTGTACGATTGTATTCGTAATGTTCAAGTCCAATATTTGTGATACTAACATTCGATAACACAATTACAATCATGCTACGTACACTACTTCTACTCGCGATCCTGCTGCAGACTGCCGGGCAAGCGCAAGCACAACTATTCAAGAAACTTACGAACAGGGTCGCCGACAAGGTCGCACAAAGAGCTGAGGACAAACTGGTCGAGGAGCTATCTGAAGAAATTGCTAATCGTGCCATGCGTCCTCTGGATAAGGCGTTCGACGATATGTTCCGTGCACAATACAAGGAACAATACGGCGAAGAATGGGATGACTCCGAATATGAGGGAGACCCGGAAGCCGAACAAGCTGCTATGACGGCGATGATGTCTTCCATGTTTGGTAATGTGGACATTCCAGAGCAGTTTTCGTTCGACTACACGATCGAATTTGAAACGTATGATTATGGCGCTAAAAAGCCGAATACAGCAATTATGATGATCAGCACCACATCCACCGCATTTGGTATGAAAACAGAAGCTGAAGGAGAAAGTGCAACGATCATCTATGACAATGACAACATGTATCTCTTCAACGAAAAGGAGAAAACAGTCATGGCAATGGGTGGCATCATGGGGATGGCCAGTGCGATATCCTCTGCCGCCATTGAAGAAAACATGCCACAACTTATCAAATTTGAAAAAACAGGTAAGTCAAAGAAAATCTTGGGTTACTCCTCAGACCAATTCAAAATCGAAACTGACGAGGATAAAGGAGAAGCATATATCTCAACAGACTTACCATTTGATTGGAAAGATGCCTTCGGGGGAATGATGGAACAACTGGCTCCGAATTACTACAAAGAGCACCCAGAGTACAAGATCGACGGTATGCTACTTGAAGCTAAGTCTAAGCGCAAGTCAGACAAAAAAGAAACCAAGTGGATCACAAAAGACATTTCAAACAAAACCGTGACCATCAAATCGTCGAATTATAAAAATGCACTTTCTAATTAGCAAGTGACGGTTTAGATAGTTTTTTCATACAGCTATGTTAGGTAGGGCCGAGGATAGAACCTCGGCCTTTTTTATTTGCTGCGAAGTACTATCATCGTGCCATGAAGGAGACCTACACTTGGATATCTCAGTTGAGAACGACACTTCCATTTTGGGTTCAAAGCTTGGTCCTCATCCTTGTACTCTGTCTTGGACGGCTTGTTGTATCTGGAGATGTGGGAACATTTATACTTCTGAACGAGAAGAGGATATCTGCTAAGGAATATGATCAAAATGTTACACCTCGAAACGCTGGTTATGATGGCCAATTCTTTTATCGCTACGCATTGGATCCATTCTCGGATGATCGAGTATATCAGCAAGGAATCGGTGACTATGGTATTCTCATAGATGATCCATCGTATCGGAGATCACGTGTACTCTACCCCACTCTGGCGTGGGCGTTGGCTTTCGGGCAGGAAGGATTTGTGCCGTATAGCTTGATCCTGGTCAATGTTCTTGCCTTCGTTCTATTATGTGTTGGATTCGAAAGGGTCGTAGTATCCGTCCGAGCCCCTGCTGAGTCTTGTTATCTCTCGTGGTTCATCTTCGGCGCTTACCTATCCACGGCCAGAAGCTTGAGTGACCTTTTGGCCACCACATGTTTGGTATGGTGTTACATATTCATGACACGCCAACGCTATCTCGCTTTCACGGTAGTGGCCGCTGCTGCACTCTTTTCAAAAGAAACATCTGCCTTTTTTTTGGCGCCGATGATGGTCTGGCTGGGATGTCGAGACATGACATGGCCCACGGTATTTGTAACAGGATTTAAACGAGCCGTTCTTGCCCTTCCTGTTCTTGCATTTATCCTTTGGAAGGGGTTTCTATCAAATCTCTATGGGTCTACTTCTTCCAATTTTGGTGATCTATGGTCGAAGCACTTTGGGTTGCCGTTTGTTGGAATGCTTGAGAGTATGAACACTGGTGTCATGGTAGTGAAGGCAGGATATCTGGTCTGGACGCTCATACTGTTTGGACTTTGTATCCGACAGATTTATCGGCAGCGCCTCGCATTGGATGTTTTACAATCCTTTGTTTGGATCGGACTGCTGCTGACAGTAAGCTTCGCCCAGCCCATTTACACTGATCATTGGAGTTTTGTAAGGGTCCTTGCGCCGATACATGTGTTTGGATTACTGTTTTTAGTAAGAGGTCCCCGCGGAATTCCAAATTGGTTCTGGGGAGTCAGCTGGTTAGCCCTCCTGGGGACGCTGCTCTACGTCGTCCGATTTGCGTGAGGCAGACTTGGCTGTCATTTGTGTTCGATAGGCTGAGTGAGACCACGACTTACTGCTGTGTTTGTAAGGCAAAGGGATGTGCTGCGTGACATATTTGGCTAACTCAGATTGCGATAACACGTATATGTCAGGCCAATCATCAAGGGGTAGGCTGACATGTTTTGCAAAGTGTCTCGCTATTGCATTTGTCAAAACGGCTGGGCCTGTTTTGAACCATGCAGATTCGTTGTTATATGCGCTGAGATGTTGCGTCGCAGTGTTGAAGGCATCTACGATGGCAGGATGTCCAGCCACGGCACCGATAAAGTTGTTGCCAAAGGTCATCAAGTCTTCTTGTGCTACGATAAGGTCACCCAGAATTCCTTCGAGAGAGTGCCTGCAGCGATCATCGGCATCGGCATAAAACCCTCCATGCTTGGCGAGATAAGCTAATCTGAAGTAATCTGATTGTTCCGCAGGATGCATACACCTGCCAAATGCCTCTAAAGCCGTCTTACCAAAGGTATGAGCCAAAAACCTTTTCACTCCGCGCTCATCGAATCTCAAATAGGTAAATCCAGAATTCAACTCCTTCCACGACCGAGTGATATCGGACATACCTGGTGGCAATCGCGCCTCATTCCAATATTGGATAATGATGCGTGGAATGGAAACTTCATTCTTTTGTTGTATCCGCTTATTGTTTTGATCGATCCAATCTTGGTCTCGAAGGTTGCGTGCGAAGTATATGGCTGCGCCGAGGTGGCTTGGATACTGATTTAGAAGTTCAGCCAGGTCGGTATTTACATGATCAGCATGTTGCAAGAGATCTTGGAGTTGCTGCATGGCCATCGGATTGGAGCGCATGCCATTGATGACCATGGCGATATGGCTGCGTAGTGGGACGATTACTTTGCCGAACTGAGCTCCTGAATTGATCATCTCGGTAGCCTTTTGCAGCACGGCCATCGAGGCATCGATATCCCCTAATAACATGTGGCTGACTGCCTTTCTAAGGAGATGCCGAGGCTGATATGGTTCCTCCGTTATCAGCTGATCCAGGATCTCGTGCGCTTTGGAGTAATTATAGGATTGGAAGGCATGCTCCGCTGATCGATGTAGGACTCGTATGCGCCAGGCCTTCGTCTGTTTGGGTAACTTGGCGATATGACTGTCAGCACTATCGAAGTCTCCCAGTCGTCTCAGAAGCTGAGCCATTCTCCAGTTCCATTCAGGAGTGGAGATTTTCGACTCGGATTCACTCAGTAGCTCCTGTGCTGCATCCAGTTCTCCGAAGTGCATCAGGATATCAACATGCCCGAGCAAAAGACTTTCAGCACTCTTGCAAGATGCAAGTCCATTCTCGATCGTCTGGATCGCCATATGTTGATCGCCAAATCGCTTATGCAGATGCGCTAATCGAACATAGCCTTCTGCATGGTCTGGGAAAAGTGTAACCAACTGATCCAGTTCCTCCTTGGCTTCATCAAAGCGTTCGGCCTGAATCAAGGTGATTGCGATATGTGTGCTAATGCGCGGATCAGTAGCCTTGACCTCTTTGGAAGAGAGCAACACCTCCAGCGATGCATCAAAGTCATGTCGCTGTCTGTACACGATTCCAAGGTGGAGTATTGCTCCTGGAAAATCAGGCGTGTGCTCCAAGATGGACCGATAGGTTTTGATGGCAGAAGTATAGTCGTGCAGGCTTGTCTGGGCTCGTGCCATTACCATCTCCGCAGAAACAGTCCTTGGGAACTTATCCAATACCTCATGGGACATCTGAAGCGCTTGTGCATAGTCTCCCATGGCGAGATATTCTCGCGCCGCCTCAACAGTGGCATCCCTGGTTTGTCTCGGGCGTGTGGCAACAATTGCGGCCTTCTTGTAATATGAAATTGCCATTTGCCTATGCTGTAGTGTACGATAACGGTGCCCTTGATCTCTTAAGACTGCGAACTCATTAGGATGCCGTACTTCCAATCGATCAAGCATTGAACCCTGTTCATGGATCAATCCAGCTCGTTGCATACACTTCGCGATCGCAAGTCCGAGCGCCCAATCGTCCGGATGTCGCTCTCGCCCCAGCGCGCCTATGGCTAACCCTCTGGCGTAATCGCTTTGAGATATACTTAGCCGTACGCCAAGTCGATAGGTCTGTATGTGTTCAGAGTCCGCATCACGAACCAATTCATAATACTGTTGAGCCTGGTCTAATTCATCTCGTTGCTCATACAGCACTGCAAGACGGTGATTTAGCCAATAATGACCTGGTTGTAGCTCATGAGCTTTCCGAAAGTACTCAAATTCCAAGTCTGGCTGATGCCGCTGTCTTGCGATCTCACCAAGTCGGATCAACGGTTGCACCTTATCAGCGTGATGTTCTTTCCATCGCTTTGTGATCTTTTCACATGTATCCAAGTTGCCCAAGTCGCGAAGCAGTACCGTATGCAGATTTAGCGTAGGATGATGTGCAGGGCGCCGCCTGAGTAGATATGACGTGATGTCGAGTGCCTCCTCAAGCTGTTTTGTTCGCTCCAGGAGACGAGCCAATTCAAGATGTCCTTGGTCAAAGTCAGGATGAGCTTCGATAATGGATCGGAAGGCTCTTTCTCGTTGATCCAAGTCGACCTCCGATTTGGCTTGTTGAAGTATCTCCTGTAGCGTCATTGGGCCAAAGTTAGTACGCCGAAATCAAGGGACATCCGTGGAAGTCAGGGCGTACAAACCCGCGATTACAATTGGTTAACAATTCGGTAACATATCGCGCTTTCTCATAAGAAGCGTATTTCAGTTATTGAGTGAAAATAGAGAGTGATGAACATTTTTATTTCTGAAATACATTATGACAATGACGGAACTGATACTGGTGAATCCATTGAAATAACTGCCCCGGCTGGTACGGATCTTACGGATTATTCTATTGTTTTGTACAACGGAAGTGACGGGACTGTATACAATACATTCAACTTCAACATATTCGGTACTGTTATCATCGCAGACCAGGGGGGGACAGGGTATGGTACTATCTCTCTCGGCTTGCCTTCTAATGGTCTCCAAAACGGCAGTCCCGATGGAATTGCACTCGTAGATGGTAATGGTGATGTGGTTGAATTCATAAGTTATGAAGGAGTTTTAACCGCCAGTGGTGGACCGGCCGATGGACAAATGAGTACTGATATCGGTGTAGAACAACCAAGTGATACTCCAGTAGGGGAATCTTTACAAAAAACATTTACGGTCGATTCAAATGGTGATGCCATCAACCAAGCGTGGCAGATGAATGCCACGTCTAATTTTGGTACCCTAAATTGTTTTTGTGTAGGAACACTGATTACATCTGGTAATGATGATGTGGTACCTATCGAATCTCTCCAAATCAACGACCGAGTCCGTCTCCATAACGGTCAGGTAGCCACTGTAAAATGGGTCGGTAAACAAACCGTCACCGCTGCCAATGATCCCGCAGGCCAACGCAATCCGATCTTGATCAAAGAAGGAGCGCTCGGACAAGGCTTACCCGCGAGAGATCTACAGGTATCGCCTAATCACGCCATCTATGTCGACGGGCTGTTGATCAATGCGGGAGCGCTGGTCAACGGTGATACAATCATACAGACGAATCCAACTGAAGAATTCACCTACTACCATATCGAGTTAGATACGCATGAGTTGCTACTGGCCGAGGGAGTACCTGCAGAGAGCTACCTACCACAGCAAGAGCGCAGAGACGACTACGACAACGCCGCAGAGTTTGACGCCATCTATCCACATGGTCGCAAGGTGATGCTCTGGCCTCTACCACATCCTCGTATTAGTTCAGCAGCACAAGTGCCGGCCTACATCCGCGAGAAACTTGCACCGAAGAAGTCCAAAGTGGCCTAATTAGCCAGTCGAGCTGTAAGAATAAGAATAGAGCCTGTGGCGATGTCACAGGCTTTTTTTGTTTGCGCTTGGCATAGCTGACAAGGCAGATTCCAACTCAAACTTTCTCGCGCTACTCACTGATTATCAAGAGGGTACACATATAATGATTTCATCATAGAGGAGTGTCTGCACCAAGAAGAGGATTCACCTACCTTCGCGCACTTTTTGCTCAGACAAAACGAACGCATGAAGCGCCTCCTTCGCAATTTTACTTTTGATCCCAAGGCGGATGTTCTTTCCGGGTTTACAGTAGCACTCGCTCTGGTGCCTGAGGCGGTAGCTTTCGCTTTTGTAGCGGGAGTCGATCCGTTGATTGGCTTGTATGGTGCTTTTATGATGGGCTTGGTCACCGCCTTGTTTGGTGGGCGGCCCGGGATGATTTCTGGTGCGACGGGGGCTATGGCAGTGGTTATGGTTCATTTGGTCGCTGAGGGAAATCATGTCGGTGAAGGACTGGCTACCCCCATCAGTAACTTAGGTGTACAGTGGCTCTTCATCACGCTCCTTATCGTAGGAGTGATCCAGATTATGGCAGGCGTTTTTCGTCTCGGTAAGTTTGTTCGACTCATACCCCACCCCGTCATGATGGGTTTTGTGAATGGCCTGGCTATCGTGATCTTTTTGAGTCAGCTGAATTTGTTCAAAGAGACCGTAGATGGACAATCACAGTGGTTAGCAGGGACACCGCTGATGATCATGCTTGGACTTACCGCATTGACGATGGGTATCATGCATTTCCTCCCTAAGCTTACGTCCAAAGTCCCCTCTGCACTGGTCGCCATCATCGTCGTAGCGGCCATCACCATCTTCGGTAATCTTGACGTGAGCACCGTCGGATCGTTCATTCGTGATGGTGGTGGAGAAGGGCTGAAGGGCGGACTACCTGTGCTGCAGACCCAACTTCCTCAGATGTTTTCTACCGTCGGAGAGCACTGGAGCACCATCATCACCACGGCATTCCTACTGGCGGCCATCGGACTTATCGAGTCACTCATGACGCTCAACCTCATCGACGAACTAACAGATACCCGTGGGAGTGGCAACCGCGAATGCGTAGCCCAGGGCGGTGCTAATATTCTCAATGGCCTCTTCGGAGGAATGGGAGGATGCGCCATGATCGGTCAAAGCATTATCAATGTGAACAGTGGTGGTCGAGGTCGACTGTCAGGAGTCGTTGCAGCACTTGGACTGTTGATGTTTATCCTTTTCGCGGCCCCACTTATCGAACAAGTACCCATCGCCGCTCTTGTCGGTGTGATGTTCATGGTCGTCATCGGTACGTTCGCCTGGTCGAGCTTTCGCATTATCAATAAGATTCCGCGTACGGATGCCTTCGTGCTTATGGCGGTATCTGCGATCACCGTCTGGCAAGATCTTGCCATCGCAGTGATCGTCGGTGTGATCATCTCAGCCTTAGTATTCGCTTGGGAGAATGCCACGATGATTCGCGCTCGTAAGCGACTCAAAACAGACGGCACCAAGGTCTATGAGATCTGGGGGCCATTGTTCTTTGGGTCTATCCAAAATTTCAATTCCAAATTCGACCCGAACTCCGATCCTGATCATGTTGAAATCGATTTTATCGAATCCAAAATCAGCGATCACTCAGGTATCGAAGCCATGAGAACCATAGCGAATAAATATCTGGACCTCGGCAAATCAATCAAGTTCACCCACCTTAGTCCAGACTGTAAGCGTCTACTCTTGAAGGCAAATCCAAAATTCGAACAGGTTATCGAGTCAGCCATCGATGATCCTCGGTACTATGTGGTGACGGACAAACTGGATGCAGAAGTGTGACGGTCTAAGTGATTAAAGTTTGACTTTGACCACATCCCCCGGTTCCATCTGATCTAAAACTCCTTCTCCCCAGCGGTACCCCATAAGACCCACACGGATCAGGCGTAGGACAGGGTAACCAACATGTGCACACATCTTTCGTACTTGACGATTCTTGCCCTCAATGATGTTGATTTCGATCCAGGACGTTTGTATGGTCGCACGATGACGGATCGGAGGCACTCTTTGGGGTAAGTCAGATGGAGGAGTCGCGAATGCGATCTTAGCAGGAAGTGTACGATATAGCTTGCCTTTGATACGCAGAGTTACACCGGCTTGGAGCTGCATGATTTCTGCGCTGGTTATCTGTCCTTCAACTTGGGCCAGATAGGTTTTAGGTTTTTTTTGAGTGGGATGGAGAATTCTCTTATTGAGAGAGCTATCGTTAGATAGAAGTAGTAAACCTTCGCTGTCAGCATCGAGACGACCCACTGGATATACATCTCGTGCAAACGAATAGTCAAGATCAGCCAATGTCACATGCGTCGGTACTTCTCGGGTGAATTGGCTTAACATGCCGTAAGGCTTGTAGATGAGATAGGTGGTAGTCATCCTCAGTTAATGTAGCACTGCTAACTATGTCTTCTGAATGGTAAAAAGGTGTCCAAAATGACTAAAGCAATGTACGATGAGATCAATGATGTGGACTTCACAGAAGATCACAGCGCTCTGAACAAACAATATGAGGAGACCAAATTCACCAACTGTAAATTTGGGAGCACCGATCTGAGCAATTGTAATTTTTTGAATTGTCACTTTGCGCAATGCGATCTAAGCATGGCCAATGTCAGTGATGCTACATTTCAAAAAGTGATGTTTTCTGCGTGCAAACTGATAGGCATTCGCTTTGAGAGTTGTTTGCCATTTCTATTTGAGGTTGAGTTCTCCGACTGCCAGATGAATTATGCTACGTTCTACGATATGAGTCTCATCAATACATCGTTTGCCAACTCGATCTTAGAGGAGGTGGATTTTAATAAGTCAGTCTTGACAAACTGTGATTTTCGCCGATGTGTATTGACGAGGGCAAATTTTGGTGAAAGCATACTCGATGGGGCCGACTTTAGACAGTCCAAGGGTCTGATCGCAGACATCCGACGAACTTCTATGAAAGGAGCCTTGATCGATGACCACGTCGGCAAATCACTGCTGCAGCAGGTCGGACTGAAGTTCGATGATTGATTTGATTGCTGTCCTTTCATCCTTCTCCCTCAGGCTTGTGACAGGGCAAACCTCACTACTCGCCGTGCTCATTTAACACAAAAGAAACATAGCGTCGCGAACCAAATTGAGTTGATCGATGTTTAAACATCATTCTTGAATAAACGCAATTCGCAACTAAACAAACACATCATGTTCAAAGCACTATTTACTTCACTCGCGGTGGCAGCTCTTACAGTATCAGCTTATGCCGGCGACATCGAAAAGAAAACTGTCAAAGTGGACCAAAGCTCAGTTACTTGGAAAGGCAAAAAAGTGACGGGAGCACACGAAGGGACCATCGCCATCCAGTCTGGAAGCCTTGACTTCGATAACGGCACCTTGGTCGGTGGAGAGTTCGTCATTGATATGACTACCATCGCAGTGACTGACCTTACCGGCGATATGGCTGGAAAACTCAAGGGCCATCTCATGTCGGATGACTTTTTTGGCGTTGAGAATCACCCAACAGCAACGTTAGTTTTCACAACTGTAGACAAGACTGCTGAAGGATATAAGATCACCGGTAACCTTACGATCAAAAAGACAACGAAGCCAATCTCGTTCATGGCCACAATCGACGGTAGTGCAGCGACTGCAGACATCACAGTAGACCGCACTGAGTATAATGTCAAGTATGGATCAGGGAAGTTCTTCGACGGATTAGGAGACAAGATGATCTATGACAACTTCGATCTCAGCGTTTCACTCGCTTACTAAAACCGATCAGCGGAAACCAACTTCGCTCAACTAATAGATATTCAGAAGGCCTCCACACGTGGGGGCCTTTTTCATTCTCGTTCCAGTAGCTGGTCCATACATGACTGCATAAGCACCTCCAATGCCGTGGGTTCTGTGACCTCAAAGGCAGGTTCCAATCGAACTTCCTCCCCAGCCGACAGTCGAAGATCAACTGGCAAATTGCTCGACAATGAGGATACCAACGTGTCATTAGCACTGTACTGAGTGATGGTATCAGAACTCGTCATCTCCACCATGGCGACATCCAAACGATCCTGACATGCACCTCGATCGATGAGACGGTAGATCGTTCCTCCGTCCTTGAATGTGGCAACATAAAGTTCACCACTTTCAGACTCTCCGAATGTGGTTACGTTCCCATACTGACCGAGTGCAAACCTGTCAAAGGTGCTATCGACTGGATCTACCGTCCAGACATTTCCACTGATGAAATCTGCACAGATATACTTGCCATAGATCGTCTTCATAGCCTGCCCTCGATACACATACCCACCCGTAATGCTAAATCCTCCAGTCGTGCTGTTATGTCCGTATTCGAAGATGGGATCAATTAACGTATCTGTGGTGCAACGAGTAAAGTTTGGCGTGCTCGTACCCTCCTTGCAACTCCAGCCATAGTGCTCACCTCCTTGACTGGAAGCAGATTGACAATTGACCTCTTCGATCTGATTTTGGCCTACATCAGCGATGTACAGATCGCCTGTAAGTGCATCAAAACTCATGCGCCATGGATTACGAAGTCCCAGACTCCAGAGCTCAGATCGGATCATCGTGTCGTTAGCAAAGGGGTTATCTGCAGGTATACGATAGTTCGCTGTCGGTTCCATCCCAAAGTCATCTCCGTCAACATCGATTCGCAAGACGGCGCCAAGTAGATTGGTATAGTCTTGAGTGAGACTATCAGGATCGTTCGCAGAACCTCCATCTCCACTTGCGATATAGAGGTAGCCGTCTGGACCAAAGCTGATATCGCCACCATTGTGATTACCATAAGGTTGGTCAAACTCCAAAATTGTTTTTGAAGATCCGAAGTCAGCTACATCAGGATTGGGACTCACCGAGTAGCGCTCGATACGCGTCTGCAATTGACCATCAGAAAAGAACGTGTAATTCACATAACAGTGCGGAGTGTCTGGATAGGATGGATGAAAAGCCAAACCCAAAAGTCCTTGCTCTCCCCCAGACCTCACCTTTGATCGAATATCCAGAAATGGTGTCGAAATACGGCTGCCCTGGGATATATCGTCGATGATCCAAACACGACCGGCACGTTCTACGACAAAAAGCCGATTCGTACCATCACCTGCATTTTCTATGGCGACGGGGCTACTCCACCCAGGTGAGATTTCTACAAAATCGAGGTCAATTTGGGCATAGCAGAAAACCCAGCTCACGGATAATAGCAAAGCAACAACACGATTCATAAGGTCCATTCTTCAACCTTAAAGATCACGTTACCTCCTGATGTTGGGTCAAGGGTATCTGCTGATTCTGATGTGGCTTGTCTGAAGTGATCTCCCTAATCAGGCCGAGGCGGACCATCACTCGACAGAAAAGGACGACCTGCTGTATCATAAACATGAGCAGCGTTACAACCATCGTACTGACCACCACACGCGCCTCTAAGTCTGGAACAAGAAGGGCCGCTATCAGGCCAACAATGGTCAACATCATGAGCGTGAGCCACCAAGAAACATATCGACGGCTTCCCGTGATCACACCATGTCTTAAGCATCGCCAGACGGATTCTACTTGCGTCGTCCGATGACTCCTGGCATAATTACTTACCAACCAAATCCAATAGATGCCCGATAACCAAAGAACCAATAGTCCGAACATCAGCCAGACAAACCATCTCTCATCTCGCCAATGCTCTAAAAAATAAAGTCCTCGAGAGAGGCTTGGGACCCAGACGAGCAGTGTCCAGGCGAAAAACAACAACATGGCCAATACGGCTATGAGAAGATATGCACTCACGTTTCTTTTGACTCCTTCCCAAAATACGTTCCATCGACACGAACGTCCGACGACGCACGACCAGATCCCAGCAGCTAAGGACGCTTGGATGAGTAGATAGATTATGAGAAGCAGTAGGACGATGCCCAGAACATTACCCAAGGTTTCACCATGATTAGCACTTAGGTCCAGGATGAGATAGTCGACCCACTCTGATGAAAGCTGATCCACCGCCGCAGTCTTACTCAGAGCAGTAACCAGTACATCTCTGAGCTGAACACCTACGATAACCGATAGAATCAACTGAATACCATAAATCCACAACCCTAAACGCCAGAAGCGCCATCCATTCGTTATCACCCGCCAGATCCTCACAGTAGAAAACTACTTACCTGAAAAACATGCTGAAGCCAACTGGTTACTCTGAGGGTGTATCGATTCGCGGCATTTTGACTCGGATTCGGTACGAATGAGTTGTTCAGGCGATTTACGTCCAACTTAATTTTGAAGGCAGGATCCAATGATACTTCAGCAACCTGATCAATATCTACGTCGAGCCGATGTGCAGGCATCTTCCCGTCGTATATAAATGAATCTGACCTCCCATCCGTATATCTGATAGATACCTCTACTGGCATCACGAAGGATCCCTCCCGAAAAATGATAAGGTGATAGTCTTCTCCTTCAGCCTCCAAACTGACACCATAATCACAGTAGCTTGTGCTATCCAGTGCTTGTGTCAGAAACTGATCGATACCATCACTAAGTGCATTTTGATGAGTGTCAAAGGCCAGCCTTACTTCCTTCACAAAGTCCTTACGACGGGGATGACCGAACTTGTTGGCTTCGAAGTAGGTCTTCATCATTTGATCAAAGACTGTCTGACCTAAATGAGCCTCCAGAGTACTTAAAACTAAGGCCGCTTTCGCATAGACGATGGGTTTGTACGGCCCTTGTCGTTTCCACCCTTCGATCGCAATTGGGGACTGTGGCTTACCGACGACACCCTGATACTCACTTCTGGTGAATGCCTGATTGCTTACTCGATATCCCCACAGATCAAATAATGAATGAGAACCATAGGCATGCTCCATGATACGATCTTCGTAATAGGTCACGAAACCTTCGTCCATCCACGGTTCCTCCTTCTCGTTATTCGCCAACATCTGCATGAAATACTGATGTGTCAACTCATGAATGACTAAGGATTCGATGGTACGAACTCCCTTTGGCCAGCCGGTAAATGCTCCCCCAGTAATGTAGGTCGGGTACTCCATAAACCCACTTCGAAGTCCGTGCATCGGTGGGTCTAAAATGGTTAGTGTCCTGTATGGATAGGCCCCAATATGGGTATCGAGATAGGACAGAGCACTCTTAGCTGCATTCATGAGTCGTTCACGAAGCATGTGATGCGCGGGAGCTGACAGGAGTCGGAGATCGACGTGTCGCCAACTGTCCTCCACAACTTCCAAATCTGGAGAGGCGCACCATGCGAAGTCAATAACATCCTCGGCCACGTACCGGTAGGTACACCTATCTCCTTCCACACTTTTCTCAGTAAGACATCCACTCGCACCTACCACCATGTCGGATGGCACATTCATGGTCACATCGTAATTACCAAAGTCACCATAGAACTCCATGCCTGGGAGAAACTGATGACAATTCCAACCCCAATCACCACTCAAGTCTTGCTCATAAACACCAACCTTCGGATACCAATGGACGACATGATAGAAGTCGTTCTCTGCATATCCTGATCTACCTATGATTAGAGGCAGCTTAGATTGGAAGCCCATAGTTAGTATCGTGCTCTCACCTGGAAGTACTCGTTTAGGTAATTCTAATCTGACAGCACTGCTATCATTGAAATTCTCTTCATCAGGATAAACAAATGAGGTTAAGACATCGAGCTGAGAACCTTGCTGTCTGATGTCTGATAAGGTCAACCCTCCCCACTCGATGGATTCTCGGCCAGATAGATCTTGTCCAAAACTCCCTCCAGGATTACCTAATAGACTGGTATTCGCATTGGCGAATGCATTGAGATAGAGATACATATGCATGTCCCGCACTGTATCTGGACTTGTATTCGTCCATTGAATAATTGAAGTTCCATAGACCATTTTCGTCTCGGTGTCGAGACGAACATCCATCACATAGTTGGCGATCCTTGGACTTAGAGGGTAATCAGAAACGGTCGGACGACAAGACGAATTCTGCCCTCTCAACCCAACCAAAAGATGTAGAACAAACGCAAGACAAAGGATCAGCCGTGAAGCCATATTATTCGGTGATGCTCAGCACAAAGAAATCAAATTGGTGACGGCTCTGGCCCTCCGATAGAAAGCCTGAGTCCAAGAGATAGCTCCATCGCACGCCAAGATCAATCTCCACCAATCGAAACGCCCTAAAGTCCATACCCAATTCAAATCCAGCAGAACTCATCTGTACAGATCCCTGCTGAAACGGAAAGCTCTCCACGCCAAATCGACCAAAATCATAAAAAGTATTTCCCTTGATCCTTTTGATAAAAGCCAAGCCTCCCAAGGCCAAATCTGGATAGGCGATCGGAAAGGTGTAGTTCAGTCCAACTTTGAAAAAATTATCCTGTCTGAGCGATCTGTTATATCCTCTTGGATAGGCGAAAATGTCCCCGTACCTGTAATTGTCAAGCATGCTCTCCTTCTGATACATCAGATTCATGAAGAAGCTGTGATTCTTTGCTATACCCGGCAGGTAGATGTCTGAGGCAGCTGTGAATACGTCACCACCAAGAGCTTCATTGCTAAGATTTTTTCTCCAACGGGAAAACAGAACAATTCCCATGCGTGGCTGTATGTGTTGAAGTGCCCTGCGTTTGATCATACCTCCAGAGAAGGTCAAATCAAGAGTGGTAATCGAACCATCTCCGATCGGCTGACTATAGACGCTTGCCAACCTACTTCGATTTCCTTCATCAAAGGAAAAGGTATCTCTTCGCGAGAACTCTGGATCGCTAAACCGATCATTGGAGTCGAAGGAGGTTCGAGAGACATTTGCTCGTAGTTGGAGGGTGTTAGCCATGTTACCTCTCGAAAAATTATATGGTAGCGTCACCCCCGCGGTTATGCGATCCTCTGTCCAACGCTCTACAAAATTGGTTTGCACTAATGAGGTATCAGACAATCCCTGAAAATTGAAAAATAGCGCTGATCGAAATCCATGACTGTAATTAGCCGTGATGATAGGATACAGCTCCGCATAGCGCATTCCTACATTG
Organism: Bacteroidota bacterium; assembly: GCA_038523965.1. GTDB lineage: Bacteria > Bacteroidota > Bacteroidia > Chitinophagales > Saprospiraceae > JAJRXG01. The sequence goes on along the minus strand of JBCBIX010000037.1, from coordinate 2,947 downwards.
TAGGTCCATTCATCCTCATTGTAATTGAATGTGGCATTAGCTTCTGCACTGAGTGTGCTGAACTTGTTATCAGATAGCACACGGATCGTGACAAAGGGATCATCCCACTCAGGCACCAAACTATGAGGCCTTAGTAGACCACTCCACTTGTTGTACTTTTTGATCGTCCAGTCTTTCTCTTCGAGATCTTCCATGGCCGAAGTGCCCCCCTGCTCTTCTAAGACTGCCACTGGACGTATCTCTGGCCGTCTCTCGGCCTTGTAACCGATTATTTTACGTTTGGTCAAATCAAGCTGGCTGACCTTGAATCCATCATTAGTGAATTCTGAGAAATAGAGCATCGAATCTCTTACCGATGGCTGAAAGGCGCTCACCCGTGCATTTGTGATTTGCTCTATTGCTCCTGTTGTGATTCTAACTCTATAGATATTGTTTATCGGGAGATAGGACGCTGCGTAATAGATCCATCCATCATGACAATACAGGTGAGATAGCTGATGTGATGATCCTGTTGTAATTGGTTCAGTCACCTTGGACTCCATGTCAATGACCGCGATTTGGCTAAGCTCATCTTTGGTCCTGATAAATGCTAACTGCGTGTCATCTATCCATGATGGATGTGTGAGAAGATAGCCTTCAGGATTGTTGATTACCTCCTGAGGCTCACCTGTAGATGCATCCAAGATGATAATCCGGTTCTCTTGTTCGGGGGTGATCTCTACGACCGCTATAGTCCTTGCGTCAGGACTAAACACGGGCGAGAAGTATCGCTCCTTGGAAGTAATCCGCTCCTTGGAATCCTTGATAAAGTTGTACACGAACACATCTGAACTCTGTCGAAATCTCCATCGCGGGTCGAATCCCAACTCCGCCCAACACATCTTGTTGCCGACGATGGAGAGTGTACCGAACTCCTGATCTGTCAGAATACCGTGCTCGATTAACTTGGACATACTGCCGTCAGGATCTATCCTATAGTAGGCCGCTATCTCGTCAAATGAGCGACGGGAGACTACCAGACTTTTGTACCATGGAGTTGGAGTTGTATAGTCAGACACAGTAGCCGTAGCAGGAGGACTTACACGCGTATATTCTTCAGCATTGGCAGTCATCTGTGCCCATCTGTCCAATCCATCCTGCATCGTGTTCTTGTACAACTCATGGATACTCAGGCCAGTGTATCTCTTGATACCACGATAAAACGGATAAAATAAACCTCGATAGTTCACTGCATCTGTTGCCACTCGGTGCCAGAGCATCGGACCATGATGTCGTCGTCCGTAGGATAGCATCTCATATCCAAGAGGATACCAATCAGGGGTGTAGTCCTTAAGTGAGCGTGCAGAGGTCTTTTCAAACCCATACTTTATCCCTGCATCGTACCAGGCGTAATACTGCATATTGAACGATGGGAGGCGGCCTCTCCCGGATCGACTAAACGCTGTCTCCGCGATCGTTGCATCACCTTCGAAGTACCACCGAGGTAAGGCCAAGGCCATCATTCCACCCCAACCCCATGAACCAAGCGTATTCTTAACCAGCTTAGTGATACCCTGCGTAGCATTAGAGAACTGCTGAACATGTCGATACTCATGGATGGTTAGTAGGTCGATGTATTCTGTGCTATTGGCGAACTGTGACGGAGTCTGGTAAAACTCTGACCTAAATGGCCCTACAGTGACTAATCCATTAGACAGTACTCGTTCGCCTTGCAGAAAAATGGAAACCTTGTCAGTGCGCTTGCCTATCGTCAGTGTATCGAAGTGCCACAGTCGATCAACCAGACTGGCAACACGTAGACCACTTTCTTCTTGTCCTCGTGGGAAGACAACCTGCACGCGTTCATTCGAAATCTGGCTCCACTTCTGACCCGAAGGATTGTTACCGATCGAATTCTGTGGGAGCTGTGCTGATAGAACAGTGGTGGTAAGCAGGATGAAAGAAATAACTAAAAGTCTCATCTGCTTAAGCCTATTGGATGATCGTAAATGTCGTCCGGCGATTAATCTGATGCTCATCTTCAGAACACTCGGCACAGACACAATCAATCTCTGGACTTGTCATGCCGTATCCGATAGCAGAAAGTCGATCTGGAGCAATCCTCCCTACATCACGTATGTAGGCTACAGCCGATGCTGCTCTTCGCTGAGATAAGTCTTGGTTATAATCTGCCTCTCCACGACAGTCTGTATGACTTGATAGCTGGATTTGGACCCCTGGATTATTATCCAAGATCTCGATCAGTTTATTGAGTGAAGGTTGTGCATCCTCACGGATGTAGTCTTCGTTAAAGTCGTAATAGATGTCATTGAGTGTAATCTCAACTCCTTCGTAGATCCGCGCTATCTCAAGCTCGGTTTCGAACACATATCTATCTATCGCCGTGTCGAATTCCTCTTTTGATAGAGTGAATGCAGATTTCGCATTGAGATAGCCCTGTTTACCAGCGACCATGTCTAATTCCACAATACTATCTATCGGTATGATCACAACTCCATTATCATCTGTCATTAGGATTTCGGAGGAATCACGACTGCTGATTTTGAGTGATACATCAGGAACTACCTTCGTTCCGACCTGCATGCTGTTGGGGTCATCTGCGATCACATACAGTGGCTCTATGATTTTGATTTTTAAAAAGAATGCTTTCGATACTTCCTCGACCAACTCGATGATGGTATCAGAAGGTGTAGTTGTCTGATTGAGCTCTTCTTCTGTGAAGTATTGGACTGCCTCGTAGATGTCATCATTGCCAAAAGCACCTCTTGTTGAGGTAAAGAAAACTTTTGATTTCGTTCCTTCTCGAAGAAGCAGCTGAGGCACCACTGTATACCCGAAGTCGTCTTCGCTACTATTAAATGGAGGGAGTAGATTCTGCGGTTGAGTCCATGACCCATCTTCGTTAAGAGTGGTACGGAAGATGTCAAGGCCTCCTAACCCAGAATCT
>JBCBIX010000036.1:0-24437 GCA_038523965.1 Bacteroidota bacterium | reverse complement strand
TGCAATTCTTAAATCCGACTTGTTCCATGATCTTCGTCATACGATCAAAATCGGGGAATGCCTGCACGGACTCAAAGAGATAAGTGTAGGCACTTTGGTCTTTCGAAAAAATCCTCCCAATAATCGGGACGATCAGTTTGAAATAGAGATTAAACACTTGCTTAACGGGAAATATTGTCGGCTTACTGAACTCGAGGATAAACAGGGGCGCTCCTGGTCGTAACACTCTGAGCAGCTCTGACAACCCAAGCTCGAGCTGCTCGAAGTTGCGCACTCCGAAGGCCACCATTGCCGCGTCAAAGGTGTGCTCAGGATGCTGGATGTTTTCACTATCTCCGATATGGAGAGCTACACGTTCTTGGAGATCCTTGTTCTGGATCTTTTGATCACCGATGGTGATCATGTTGGCAGACAGATCGATTCCCGTCACCTTCACTTCAGGCATGCGCTTGGCTGCCATGATGGCGAGATCAGCAGTCCCAGTCGCCATATCCAAGATATGCTTGGGTTGGTAGCTTTTCATGGTCTTGATAAGTCGTCTTCGCCATCCGATATCGATGCCGAGAGATAAGGCCCGGTTTAGTGAGTCATAGCGCCAGGCGACATTGTCAAACATCTGTTCGACTTGCTTCTTTTTGCTTCCTTCTGCTTCGTAAGGTTTGACTATTGGGGATTGGGTCATGCGCTTGATCTTGGATGGACCTGCTTCGGTCGATTCATCACAATTTTACAAATATGTAACTCTATTAAAGATGAGCCATTTATCACGCTTTGGTGAAGTTAAGTTAACTTTGCAGCGCTTAAAAAACACCGCGTGTTCTGGCCTCTTGTGGCGATAGTAAAGTCATTAGAAGTAGAGAGTTCACGCACAAAGTGATAATTGTTGGACTACCCTCATTCGAGCCCCTTCTTCCCAAGACGATAATCTCTCGATCGTAGTCCGCTTCCACTCATGTAGTACCGATTCTTATGGCAGATAATCAACGTATCATACCGATTAATATCGAGGACGAGATGAAAGCCGCCTACATCGATTATTCGATGTCGGTCATCGTCGCTCGTGCGCTTCCTGACGTAAGAGATGGTCTTAAACCCGTGCATCGTCGTATCCTCTATGGGATGACCGAACTTGGCTTGAACATATCGAAGCCACATAAAAAGAGCGCCAGAATAGTCGGTGAGGTCCTCGGTAAGTATCACCCGCATGGAGATACCGCAGTCTATGATGCCATGGTACGGATGGCACAGGAGTGGAACATGAGATATCCACTCATCGATAAGCAGGGGAACTTCGGTTCTATCGAGGGGGATAATCCTGCCGCCATGAGATATACCGAGGCTCGTCTGGCGAAGCTGTCAGAAGAGTTGGTCAGCGATATCAAAAAGGATACAGTCGACTTCGCGCTAAACTTCGACGATAGTCTCGAGGAGCCAACTGTTATGCCTGCACGGATACCAAATCTGCTGATCAACGGTGCCTCAGGTATCGCAGTAGGTATGGCGACTAACATGCTACCGCACAACATCAGCGAAGTTATCCAGGGAGTCATAGCGACGATCGACAAACCTGACATTACGATCGACGACCTCATGAACTACGTCAAAGGGCCGGACTTCCCAACTGGCGGAGTGATCTACGGTCTCGATGGGATCAAAGAGGCATTTGAGACCGGGCGTGGGCGCATTGTGCTCCGAGGAAAGGCCGAGATCGAAACCTACCCAAATGGACGCGACTACATCGTCATCTCTGAAATCCCATACCAAGTCAATCAAGGTACTCTCGAGGTCAAGATCAAGGATGCCGTCGAAAGTGAAAAGATCAAAGGCATATCTGCCATCCGTAACGAATCTGGTCGAGGCGAGATCCGTATCGTCCTCGAGCTGAAGATGGACGCCATCGCCAATGTGGTGGTCAGCCAGCTGTATAAATACACACCACTACAGACATCTTATGGTGTGAACAATGTGGTATTAGTCAATGGACGACCGCGTACGCTGAATCTCAAGCAGATCATCGAAGAATTTATCAAGTTCAGACTTGAGGTGATCACGCGTCGCACCCAATACGACCTCAACAAGGCCGAAGAGCGCGCCCATATCTTGGAAGGGCTGCTAATCGCCTTGGATAATTTGGACGAGGTGATTGCCTTAATTCGGGCGTCCAAAACGGTTGATGACGCCCGAGAGGGATTAATGAGTCGATTCGAATTGTCCGAAGTCCAGGCAAAGGCCATTTTGGAAATGCGACTCATGCGCCTTACCGGCTTAGAACGTGATAAGGTTCAAAACGAGTACAATGAGCTCCAGGTCACCATCGCTGATCTCAAGGATATCCTCGCCAACGAATCGCGGAGACGTGGCATTATCAAAGATGAGTTAGAAGAGATCGAAGGGAGCTACGGGGACGAGCGACGCACGCGTATCACCCATGCTGATGGAGAGATCTCGATAGAGGACATGATTCCCAACGACAAAGTGGCTGTTACAATTTCGAACCTCGGATATATCAAGCGCACGAAGTCCCAAGAATTCCGCAGTCAGAGTAGGGGGGGCAAAGGGTCAAAAGGAAGTAAGACGCGTGATACTGACTTTGTCGAACACATGTTCATCGCACATACGCATAACTATCTCTTACTTTTCACAGAGAAGGGGAGATGCTTCTGGCTCAGGGTTTATGAGATTCCAGAGGCTTCCAAAAATGCATCGGGGCGAGTCATTCAAAACATCATCGCTCTGCCGAAGGATGATCGAGTACGCGCCTACATCATCGTAAAGGACCTCACAGATCACGAATTCTTAGATGCTAATTACATCATGTTCTGCACGAAAAATGGGGTCATCAAGAAGACTCCTCTGGAGGCCTTCTCTCGTCCACGGACCAATGGTATCAATGCCATTACCATCCGTGATGATGATCAACTCCTCGAGGCCAAACTGACAAATGGAGCACACGACGTCTTTTTGGCGAATAAGGGTGGTCGTGCGATCAGGTTTGCCGAAGAGAAGGTGCGATCCATGGGGCGTAGTGCTGCAGGTGTTCGAGGCATCACCTTAGATGAAGGAGCTGATGAAGTTGTAGGCATGGTATGTCTCGATGCTATGGCAGAGGATACCTCCATCTTCGTGATCTCGGAGAATGGATACGGCAAACGCTCCTCTATCGACGATTATCGGACAACAAACCGCGGTGGTAAAGGCGTCAAAACCCTCTCTGTGACGGATAAGACTGGCGATCTCGTTGCCATAAAGGCTGTCTCCGACGATGACGACTTGATGATCACCACTAAGAATGGAATCGTCATTAGGGTCGAAGGTGATCAGTTCAGGGTGATGGGGCGCGCGACCCAGGGTGTCCGAGTGATCAATATCGATGCAAAAGATGGCATTGCCGATGTAGCTGTCGTCAGAGATGTCCGAGGAGAAAACGCCGAAGAGGAAGAGTAGCCGCACGGCAAGATCACCACAAGACTCGGGTTTACACTGATGTGAGATATCGAGGGATAACAGGTTCGTCTCGAAGCTGTGGTTGTGCTTTCTGTCCTTAACAAATGGACTGGGATGATTTAAGCTTTCATTTAGAGTAATGTATCATTGCACCGCCGTCTAAAAAACGTGCTCTGATGAGCTCAGCTTAATCTGAAAAACAAAAAAATTCAATCAATGAGAAACGTAATTATAGCTCTCCTCGCGGTGTTTATGGTCGCTGCATCTGCTCAAGCGCAAGGTAAGAAAAGCCTCAAGGCGGCTTCCAAAAGCCTTAGTGAGTTTGACAAAGATCCCTTTACTAATACCGAAGCGTTGGCCAGTGCAAAGTCACACCTCGAAGAGGCATTCCAAGATGAGGAGGTCGCCTCAGATCCAAGATCTTGGGTGACGAGAGGAGAGATTCTATCGAAGGTCATCGATAGCCAAATCAAAGGCAAAATCTTAAATCCAGAAGCGCAACTTACAGATGCCACTGCGGCGATCGAATCAGCTTCAGCATTCACGAAAGCAATCGAACTTGCAGATGCCAAAGGAGATAAGAAAGCCATGAAAGGCGCCATTAAAGGTCTTCGAGCTTCACAAGACCTACTTAATAACGTCGGCGCTGAGATGTATACTGCGCAGGACTTTGGTTCCTCCTATGCCAACTTTAGCGCTCTTATAGGTACTCATGATGCCCTGAAATCAGCAGGTTCAGAAAGCTTGCTCGACGATGAAGCACAGCTCAGCGAGAAAGCGTATTTCGCCGGTCTAACAGCATACTACGCCAAGGATTTTGAGAATACCGTCAAGTTCATCGACCAGGCATTAGAAACCGGAACTTCGGAAGCTGTCGCCTATCAGATCATGTATGAAGCACACAACAAGATGGGTAACGATGCTGCGATTACCTATCTCGAGAAGGGCAGAGAACTATTCCCAGATGACAATGGCTTGCTTTTCACAGAGATCAACTATTACCTCGCTAAAGGGGAGTTAGATCAGATGGTAGGTAAGTTAGAGGAGGCACTCGCCAAGGAGCCTGACAACGTATCTGTCACGCTTACTTTAGGTCAAGTCTATGACCAACTCATCACAAAAGCGTCAGAGGCGGGTGAGACAGAGAAGGTCACCGAATACTTCGAGAAGGCATTGGGTTACTACGAGCGAGTTACGAATGCTGATCCTCAGAACTTCGATGCACACTATTCTCTTGGTGCCCTATACTACAACAGAGCCGCAGAACTAACGCCATCGCTTAATGATGCAGCGAATGATTTCAGCGCAGCAGGAACCAAGAAGTATGACGAGATCAAAGAGCGGATGTCTGGTTTCTTCGATCAGGCCCTGCCATACTTCCTAAAAGCGGATGAGATCAATAGCGAGGACTCTAACACCCTCATCGCCCTAAAAGAAATCTACGTTCGCAAGGATGATTTCAAAAAGTCAAATGAGTACAAGGAGCGCTTAGAAGCGCTTGGCTCAGAGTAAAGAATACAAACAAAGGGAAGAGATCATCTTCCCTTTGTTGTTTTTGGTAGTGAGGGAAGAGCAGTTCGGCGATTTTCAGAATGGAATCAATGTACATGGGTTAAACTCACAACCATATCAACTCTTACTAATTATCACATACATACAAATCCAATACAATGAAGAGCATAATTCAATTCACACTACTCCTTGCAGTGATGGCTTTTGGGTCGCAGGTCACTGCTCAAGAGGGGACCATCATTCTCGAGATCTCTGATGTTAAGGCAGAGGGCGATGCAGCACAGTTCGCTGAGATGATGAGAGGTACACAGACAGAGGTATTCTACAGGGGAGAAGAGAGCGCCGTCAAGATGAATATGATGGGTGGCATGGTTAACATCAAAATGCACCAGCGCCAAGCAGAAGGCATGGATATGCTTCTTGATGCGATGGGGCAAAAGATCTGGGTCAATAGTCCTCCTGCCGAACTTATGAAGCAAAAGATGAGTGCTCCTGAGATGGACATCACCTATGATAAGTCAGATACTAAGACCATTGCTGGTTTTGATTGTTACAAGATGATGGCGACGATCGATGGTCCACAGGGCGAATCACAATTAACTGGGTACATCACGGAAGACTTAAAAATCGACGCCCAAGTCATGCAAGGAATTGATATGTCTCAATTTGCTGGTTTCCCACTGGAGTATACGATGGTGGCTGGTCCAGTTGAAATGACTATTACAACCAAAGAATTTTCTAAGGAAATTGCCGACGCCTCTGTGTTTGAGATCAATACCTCAGGATATCAGAAGATGTCCATGGAAGAGCTACAAAATATGGCTGGTGGAATGGGCTTCGGTTTCTAACAAGACCATACCTACCTTTAGCGAATGAAAAGTTCGCTAACCCCTGAATAACGAAAAGCGATGCTGAGCAGCATCGCTTTTTTTTTGTGCATCAGAGTGTAGGTTCCCATCCTGGCTCATAGGACCTTGTCCACATACGATGAGCTTTGGCGTTCTCCGAGACGATGTGGCCAGTCGTAGGATCGATATCAAGCAGACCACCGGACTCCTGGGCGATATTGCCAAGATGAGCAAGGAGATTTGAGGTATAACCGCCTTCGATATCGGCATTCAGGGCCTCATCTTCTCTGATTGCATTGGCAAAATTGTCCATATGCATATCAGTGAGTGATCCACCACCTACAACATCCGTGGTTCCTGAACTACCATTTTCTTTTACATGCTTGATTTCTTTGTTGTCCATATCGTAGGCATAGTAGTCGAGTCTGTCGAGTAGGACTGTTCCCTTGGTGCCATGGATGGTGACTCCCCGCCCTCGTTTGTGATGAGGATGAGGGTTACAGCTGCGACCTTCCCAAGTAATCAACTTCCCACCTTCGAATTCAAAGTTGGCTAATTGGGTATCATAGAACTCCCAATCGTCATCGTAGGCATATCTACCTCCAGTTGATGATACACGAGTAGGGTACTCTACATCAAGTGCATATCGACAGATATCTATCTCATGTGTCCCGTTATTGTTGATTTCACCTGTTCCCCATGCCCAGAACCAATGCCAGTTATAGTGGACGATATTATCTCTGAACTCTTCTCTCGGTGCAGGTCCTTGGAAGAGGTTCCAATCCAGCCAATCGGGTACTGGCGCTGACTTGCCACGACCGATACTACCACGGCTGTTGGAATACCAGGCCTTTCCCATGTAGGGCGTACCGATGATACCACCACGGATATCACTTATAGCCTCTTTAGTCGCATGGCCAGAGCGCTGTTGGTTGCCCATCTGGATGATGGCGTTGTACTTCTTCTGGACATTGACGAGAAGCTCTCCTTCGGCAGGATCGTAACAACAGGGTTTTTCGACATAGACAGCTTTTCCCGCCTTGGCTGCCATGATGGCCATAGGTGCATGCCAATGATCCGGAGTGGCGATGGTAACTGCATCAATATCTGGGTTGTCCAGGAGCCTTCTGAAGTCTCCTTCTTCGATAGCCTTTGGAGCACCATGCTTCGTAATTTGTTCTTGACGCTTAGCATATGTCCGGCGATCTACATCACAAAGGTGTGTGATCGAGACATTGTCTACTTGTAGGATACTATCGATCAGTGCTCCACCGCGACTATTGAGGCCAGCAACCGCAAATCGGATATGATCATTAGCCCCAACGATGCGATTCTTGGCGGAGGAGATAAGTGGCAAGGTGACGACTCCTCCGAATGCCAAACCTGAGGTTGTGATAAAATCTCTTCTATTCTTCATACAACTGTTTTAACGAAATGCCGATCGGGACACTTCATTGGATTCATAGGTGATCAGAGCTCCCTGATCTTAATGCTTCTGAATGCCACATGATCTCCATGGTCCTGTAGCAAGATGTGACCTGTCGCTAACTCACCGAATCGATCCCATTTACTGTACTTGCTGTAGGCCACTAAGGCTCGAAACATCTGAGTATATCGATCATACTCGATGACTTTATCACCATTGAGCCAGTGCTCGACGTGCCCATTTTTGCTTTTGATATAGCCCAGATTCCACTGATCCACACCTCTGAATGATTTACCTCGAGACGGGACAGACAAGTTTCTTGCTGTGATTAAGTCATATAGCGATGCCAGCGTTCGATTTCCGGCAACGCCTTGCTTCGCATCTTGATGTCTGGCGTCATCAAGGATTTGATACTCCAGGCCGATGGAGGAGCCTGGACCTTGATTGATTTCTGGATCGACGTAGTACTTGACACCGCTGTTAGCCCCAGAGCTTAATTTGAATTCAAAGCTGAGTTCGAAGTCCCCATATTTCTCTTTGGTGATGATATCTCCGCCATTAGTGCTCTCACCACCCGTGGAGGCCTCTACGTGGAGTTCACCATCTTCGATAGACCAGCCTTTGGATGGGAATGTTTCTGCCCTTGCAGATCTCCAGCCTTCGGTAGTCTGACCATCCCAAAGTAGTCGCCAACCTTTTCGCTGTTCAGTTTCAGATATAGTATTCGCAATGAGATTGACCTGATGTATGTCTGGGTCTGAAGACCAGGATAGTTCATCTAAGGCAGTAGTTGCTATTCTGATGTTGCGCCACTTGACCTGTGCTCCTTCAACAGATGGATCATTGATGCTATGTACTTGAAGGCCGATGAATCCCTCGGCCGTCATATTATCGACCAAATCAGCGGTTTGCACCCCGTTGATCCAGACACGGATGTTAGCGCCTCGAGCTTCGATGCGATAGTTGTTCCAACGGCCATTCACGAAAGCTTTACGTCCTCCAGGGTTGTAGCTCAAAGGGTAGAGCCATCCACGACGCTGTTCGTCATAGATCCCTCCACTATAAGCACGTGGGCTTGGGTCGATTTCGACTTGGTAGCCATGTACGACACCATCGCGATAGGCAGGATCCGTATTACTACGTATTTGGATGCCCGAGTTGAGTCGAGGATCATCATACACCTCTACTTCCAGGATGAAATCGGAGTACGTGTCCTGCGTCCTCAGAAAAGTATTGGGTGTACCCATCGTGGAGGTACCGACGATAGCCTCACCTTCGATCGTATACTCTGCAGTCCCATTAATGATAGTCCAGGCATCCAGATTCTGACCATCAAAAAGCGAAGTCCACGGCGATTGGGCCTGCAGGGGAGAACAGAATAGGCTTGTAAGTAAAATAAGTGGAAGTATGTAGGGCATGGATTCTGATCGCTTTGTGAAGTGGTTAAGATATCATAGAATCAGCATCATCTGCAGATCATTGGATCAAAATCAACACTGCACCTAACATGGTGAGTCCCAGGATCATATGTCGATAGGCCTGATTCGAAATGTAACTCACAACTCTAACTCCCATCGCGAAGCCAACAATCACCATCCCCGCTAAGACAGCATCAATACGCAATGACTGCTCGGTTATCGTATGCCATGAGAAGATGTGAAACGGGAGCTTAAATAAGTTCACTACGAAAAAAAGCCAGGCCGCAGTCCCAATGAATTCATTTTTGGGAACCCGGAGAGCGAGGAAATAGATATTAGCAAAAGCTCCAGCAAGATTTCCAATCATCGTCGTGACTCCGGCCAAGATACCCATCAGAGAGGCGAACCCATGACCAGAGGGTATTTCCTGTGTGGATCTTCGTTCCAGTGCGATCATCGACATCACACTAATGATGATAATGGTAGCCATAGCGTATCTGAATCCCCGCTCAGGCATGTCTACAGCAACTATTGCCCCGATTACAATACCGACCAGTATCCAAGGAATGATCCTCAGGAATAGCTTACGGTTCAGGTCGCGTCGATAGTAGATGACAGCCAAGATGTCACCTACTATCAATAGGGGTACGAGGATACCTGTAGATGCTTTACTACCAAATGCCAGCGCGAGAAGAGTGACGATGATGGCGTCGAGGCCTTTCAGTCCGGCCTTGGCAACTCCCAGGATAAATGCTGATGCGGCGGCGAGCAGCCATGACTGCGTAGAGATCTCATTTAGCACTGATGATCCAACTTATTCGCTGACGCTGGCGTAAGCGACGTATGGCGCGGGGTAGCTGATCCGCGCGAGGTCTTCCATGTTTGAGTCCCGATGTTCGTAGAACGCTGGTAACTCTGACTCTTCCATGGGGTTTAGTGGTGGGAAATTCTCTCGTCGATGATTGATCTGGCGACCGTTTTTCCAGAACCTAAAGCAGACATGAGGGCCTGTCGCTAATCCAGTGGAGCCAACAAAGCCGATGACTTGGCCCTGCTTGACCCGTGTACCCGGCCTGATGCCAGCCGCGAATTTACTCATGTGGAGGTACTGCGTCTGATAGACGTTATCGTGTTTGATCTTGACATAGTTGCCATTTCCTCTGGTATAAGATCGGTGTGTCACCACACCATTCGCCACGGCCATTATCGGAGTACCTCTGGGAGCAGCGTAATCTGTACCGAGATGAGGACGTCTTCTCTTCAGTACGGGATGGAAGCGATTCGGATTGAATCCTGAGGAGACTCGCGACGCTCGAACTGGTGCTCTCAGGAATGTCTTTTTGTTTGGTGTGCCGCTATAGTCGTAATACCCTTGATACTTTTCATTTTCATAATAGAATCCAAAGTATTCGTTCTTACCTGATTTATAGGATGCGGATAAGATTTTACCAGTATCAGCGGGTTTTCCATCTACGTAGATGTTTTCGTAGACGACTTTATACTGATCACCAGGTTGTGATGTAAAGAAGCTGACCTGGGCCAGGGCGTCTTCCATATTGTCGATCAACTCCAGATCCAAACCCTCCAAGAGCATGGACTCAGACAGGGTGTTTACGATGGTGCCAGAGGCAGACTCGATACATGTTTCTGTAGGTAGTTTACCTCGATCTACTTGGATCTCGTCCTGGATGGTGTAGCGGATATACTCGATTCGATTTGGTTGATAGATGAAGGCCTTTGGGTTAGCGCATATATCATCCTTTACAAAGGTGATGTGCTTACCTGCTGCTATCCTCCTGAGGCTAAAGACATCCTCGGCGATATCCTCTAATCGAATGATATCATCAAAATCCACACCGTAGCTCATCAGGATATCACCCATGAACATGTTTCGCTTGATCTTATACTCTTCGAATACATGGCGCTTCTGGTCATAGCCAAAGCGCAACTTTACTTCCTCTGGAGCGGACACTGTTGATTTCTGATCTGCACCTTTAGAGTCATTCAGCCGCGGGATGTACACCATAAGCGCTGCCAAAACCAATGCTAATGCCAAAACGGGTAAATATCTCTTCACTCGAACTACTTGATAAGAGGTAATGTAATGAAGGTGCTAATCGTGGGACTCAGGGCAGATGCAAAGTGCAAATATAGGGCTATAACGAGGACACCTTACGCGAAGTATCTCATGCTGATTCCAAAAATGAATCGACCTTTGACAGTGCATGAAAATCCCATTTCAAAAGTATCAGGCAACAGCCAACGACTTCATCATCGTCGATCAGATGAAGCACAGCTACCTTGAGCAGCCAGAGTCCAAAATAATTAGTCGCTTGTGCGATCGAAGACTTGGAGTAGGTGCGGATGGTTTAATGTTGATCACTCCAGCCAAGGATGCTGACTTCAGGATGATCTATTATAACTCAGATGGTCGCGAAAGTACGATGTGTGGTAACGGTGGTCGTGCCATCGCCCATATGGCGTATCTTCTGGGGTATACTGGCGAGCAGACAACATTCGAAGCCATCGACGGTATCCACGAGGCAAGGATCGTTGGGTCTGAAGTGGATCTCCATATGATCGATGTTAATGGCGTCAGCATATATGAGCAGGACTATGTGGTGGACACGGGTTCACCACATTATGTCACATGGCGAGAAGGCTTGAGACACCTGGATATCAGTCATCTTGGAGCGAGCATTCGATACAGTGCGGCGTTTGAAAAAGAAGGGATCAATGTGAACTTCTGCGAACAGAGAAATGAATCAGTCCATGTGCGAACCTATGAGCGTGGTGTCGAGGGAGAAACCCATAGTTGCGGTACTGGAGTGACTGCGGCCGCGCTTGCGTTGTCACATCAGCAGCAATGGAAGGATGGAAGTCATATCGTGCCCATAGTAACCAAGGGAGGGAAACTTAAAGTGAGCTATGATAAAGTCCAGGATAGCTACACTAACATTTGGCTATCTGGTCCGGCTACAAAGGTGTTCGAGGGTGTCATTGAAGTATAAGCCAATCAACGCCAAAATTTCGATCAGGTAGATGTCAGAAAAACAATGACCTTGCATCCAGAATTGATGTTGACATGGTTAAGACGATAGCTGAATATGTAGCCGAGGGACAGCAGCCCGAGATCTTGTTTTGGGTGGGTTGTGCTGGTAGTTTTGATGCTCGGGCGAAAAAGGTAAGTGTCGCATTCGCGAAGATTCTAAATGCTGCAGGCATTTCATTTGCGATTCTGGGCAATGAAGAAAGTTGCACTGGGGATCCTGCCCGGCGGGCAGGAAATGAATTTCTGTTCCAAATGTCGGCTCTTCAAAATATCGAAGTGCTCAATGGATATGAAGTACAAAAGATAGTTACAGCGTGCCCACATTGTTTCAATACCCTCAAGAACGAGTACCCCAAACTGGGCGGAGAATATGAAGTGCTGCACCACACACAGCTGATCAAGACTCTAATCGATGAGGGAAAACTTCAGGTCCAGGAAGGAGGGCTAAAAGGGAAGACTGTAACCTATCATGATAGCTGTTATCTCGGCCGTATTAATAGTGAATACGCCGCGCCACGTGAAGTCTTGGATGCTCTTGATGCTGACATCGCCGAGATGGATCGATCGCGCAGCAATGGGCTCTGTTGTGGTGCTGGTGGTGCCCAAATGTTCAAGGAAGACGAACCTGGTGACAAACGCATCAATATGGAGCGCATCGAGGAGGCGCTCGGCACCAATCCAGACGTGATCGCAGCTAACTGTCCGTTTTGCATAACCATGCTCATGGATGGCCTTAAGGCAAAAGAAAAACAGGAGGACGTGATGGTCCTCGATATCTCTGAGCTTATCGTCCAAGCCAATGGTCTCTAATCAGGTAGCGATCCAACAGGAATTGGACCTCTTCAGCTCGATGTCCAAGGATTCTCGAGTTTGGATCTGGCAGAGTACTAAAGAGGTGTCAGCATCCGATGCGATAGGAGTCCAGAGTCACATGCAAGATTTTGTCAGTCAATGGGTAAGTCATCAAAAAGCACTTGTCGCAAAGGCAAGATTTGTCCTCGATCGATTTCTGATCGTAGTGCTTGACCAATCCGTCAGCGGGGGAGCAAGTGGGTGCTCGATCGATAGTCTCACACATGAGATCCAGAAATTAGATCATCAGTATCACCTTGGCTTCATGGACAGAACAAAGTTTTGCTTTTGGCAAGAAGGACAGATCCTGACTGTGTCCATGCAAGAGCTTTCAAATATCTTAGGAGATGGTCGATTGAGTGTTGATTCTTTGGTTTTTGATAACCTGGTCAACTCCCTTGAAGCCTTGAGAAATTCATGGCTCAAACCTCTCAGTCAGAGCTGGCATCATCGATTTGCCTGAATCGTACTACTTCGTCAAGTCCAGTCCCATGTTATGACAACTTGGTCGAACGCGAGAAGACCAGTATCCTTCCCTGCATTGTTATGAAAATTTTGCCAATTGGCTAAAAGAAGGGAATAATACTGTCGTTACTTGATCGTAGATCGGGTCTAACTTAATTTACGAGTTCATTCAACAGAAAATTCTTCCCTTATGGCTTCCTACTCTCTTACGATCAATGGTCAAGTACATCAAGTCGATGTCGATCCAGATACTCCACTGTTATGGGTCCTTCGCGACAATATTGGATTAGTTGGTACCAAGTATGGTTGTGGTATTGCACAGTGTGGAGCCTGTACGGTTCATGTAGATGGTGCGGCACAGCGATCGTGTTCGCTCCCGGTGTCCAATGTGGGAACGCAAAAAATAACCACTATAGAAGGTCTAAGCGACGATGCTACTCACCCTGTCCAGCAAGCATGGATAGAGCATGATGTACCTCAGTGTGGGTATTGTCAAGCAGGACAAATAATGACAGCTGCCGCCTTACTGGAGAAGAATGCTAAACCTACAGATGCAGAGATCGAAGCAACGATGAATGGTAATCTCTGCCGTTGTGGTACATATAATCGGATCAAAGCTGCGGTCAAGACAGCCGCTAAGAACCTCTAATCAACCAAAGCAAGAGAGACATGACAACGAATAATAATACCCTACAACGGAGATCATTTCTTAAAGTGAGTGCCCTCGCTGGAGGTGGAGTTCTAATCGGAGTAAGTACACTCAGCAGTTGCCAGACTGAAGAAGCACGAGACTTGATCCTGCTTCCAGAATTAGAACAACCCGAATCTTGGGCCGAAGTCAATCATTACATCAAAATAGGGGACAATGGCGTCATCACCCTGCTCTCTCCTAATCCAGAGATTGGCCAGAATGTGAAGACGTCCATGCCGATGATCGTTGCCGAAGAATTAGAGGCAGATTGGGACATGGTTCAGGTCGAGCAGACGGGACTTAATACCGAGTGGTACCAACGCCAAGTCGCTGGTGGAAGCCAAAGTATTCGGGCTGAATGGGACGCTTTGCGAAAGGCTGGTGCTACCGCTAAAACGATGATGGTGACTGCAGCAGCCGCAGAGTGGGGTGTAGAACCATCGACATGTAAAGTATCCAAAGGTGTGGTTACCAGCCCAACTGGGGAAACATTGGACTATGGCTCATTAGCGTCTCGGCTGGTTGATATGGAGGTACCAGAAGATGTTCCTCTAAAAGATGCAAAGGATTACACCATCATAGGGCAGGATACGCGAAATGTGGATATCAAGCCACTTGTAACCGGCCAGCCACTTTTTGGGATTGACACCAGGGTAGAAGGCATGAAGTATGCATCCGTCTTGAGGCCA
This sequence comes from Bacteroidota bacterium, assembly GCA_038523965.1. Taxonomy (GTDB): domain Bacteria; phylum Bacteroidota; class Bacteroidia; order Chitinophagales; family Saprospiraceae; genus JAJRXG01. The sequence continues at coordinate 10,040 of JBCBIX010000036.1, read as the reverse complement.
CCTGCTTTTGGTCAGCGCCTCGATAATTTGGATGATAGTGATGCGGTTGCAGTGAATGGTGTTGAGAAAGTCATCCAATTCGGTGACAAGATTGCTGTGGTTGCTAATTCTAATTGGGCAGCTATCAAAGGAAAGAAGGCACTCAAGGCTGAATGGAGTACCGATACTAAACTCGAAAGCACTGCCGATCACGACAAGCTCATGTTGGCCATGTTGGATGAGACACCAGACAATACACCACGAGAGGATGGAGATGTTGAGAAGGCATTTGCCGAAGCCGATGAAGTCGTAGAACGTGTCTACGAGTCACCATTCTTACCTCACAGCTGTCTTGAACCAATGAACTTCTTTGCCCATGTGACGGAGGAGAAGATCTATTGCAAGGGACCTATCCAGACACCAGCCTGGACGGAAAACCGGATCGCCGGGCTTACAGGGCGTCCGAATGAGGAGATAGAAATTGACATGACCCGTATGGGCGGTGGTTTTGGTCGGCGACTTTATGGAGATTTCGCATTGGAGGCAGTCGAAATCAGTGATTTGGTAGGTGCACCGATTCAACTGCTGTTCACGAGAGAGGATGACATGACTGCGGGTACGTATCGTGTCGCCTTGAAGTACAAGATCAGAGCATCACTTAAGGATGGAGAAATCACAGGATACCACCTATCCGAGGCAGCCTCGAATAGTAACATGTATGGATTGATACCCAATTTCTTCCCTGCAGGAGCTATTCCGAATCTGAAGATTGATACCAAGAAATTCGATTCTAATATCACGACTGGTGCCTGGCGTGCGCCATACACGAACTTCCTTGCCTTTGCGGAGCAGTCATTATTTGATGAGATCGCAGAGAAGTTGAATAAAGATGCCGTAGAGCTAAGACTGGACCTTTTGGAAAATGCAAAAGAAGTTGCTGCTTCCGATGAACGTATCCAGTATTCTCCTACTCGAATGCAAGAGTGCATCAAACTCGTGGCAGAAAAAGCGGGATGGTCTACTGATAAGCCCGGAGTAAGCAGAGGTTTAGCTGCCTACTACTCTCACAATACTCATGTGGCAGAGATCGCAGAAGTAGAAATGTCTGACGGACAGCCCGTTGTGAAAAAAGTCTATTGCGCAGTCGACTGCGGTATCGTCGTCAATCCGATTGCTGCCTCCAATCAAGTCGAAGGAGGAATTATCGACGGTATCGGACATGCGATGTATGGTGATTTGACTTTTGATAACGGTGTGCCATCGGTGCAGAACTTTGATGCATACAAATTGATACGCTCCTCAGAAGCTCCAGAGGTCGAGGTTTACTTTGTGGAAAATGGTGAGTCACCTACAGGCCTTGGTGAGCCCAGTCTACCACCAGCTGGTGGTGCTATCGCCAATGCGATCTATAAGGCCACTGGTAAGCGACTTTACAAGCAGCCGTTCGTCAAGCAAGAGGCACTGCTGGGATAGTCGTCAACCAAGTTGGGATCGGTACGTTCTTAGCCAAAGATTGGTATGGCCGTCCCACGGGAATCCCCTTTTGATATTGCTTATTCACCATTGCGACAGGCATTGGTAGTTGTTGTGGCGATACCTACGATGATCGTTCTATTTTGGCTACCGTCTAAGGTGGGGCTGTTTGAATTGGAGTCTTACTTCCCTTGGACGGTTGCGGCGGCCTTAACCTTATTATTTGGGATTGGGAACAGTGTCCTAAGTCTCTCGGCTAAAGATCAGAACCAGTATTGGGGAAGGTCGATTATGGCCTTTTTTGTTGTCGTCCTTGCGGGGATCGGCATTGCCTGGTTGTTCACCGGTCAGTCGATATACGAAGTAAAGTCCTTCCGATGGTTGTACGTCGTATTTACGTTTTGCTATTTGCTGTTCCTCTCGATGGTGCGTGCTATGCGTAAGATCGTAAGCATCGCTCAGAAACAAGATGCCCGACTACGGGGCGAACGAGAATAATTTCAACGATCTATTAAGTCAAGGAGTAGAGAAAAATGGAAATCTAATTAGCTCCAGCATCCCTGAGCATCATGTATCTCAGCAGTGGTGCTTGATGAATTTGGGTGCACATCCAACACACAATTAATCAGATTATACCTTTCCCTGCTTGCTCTGACCGTAGACATATGCGGATGCGATGATCGTCAAGGTCCCAGCAACCATAAGAGTCACGGGTACATCACCAGTCTTTAGGTAGCGAGCGATACTCGCTCCCAATGCCACACTACCACCAAACAGTCCGACCAGTGTAGAAAAGCGAGAGAAGGTGCTTGGGTTAGGATTGCTTAATTCAGTCATGATTCATCTTTTGTGTGTGCATAAAGTACTTCTACATAGAAGACCAATGGTGTTTGATTCGATAAAGAACACATTGATATGGACGAATGCCGCCACTCTCGGACCGTTGAATATGTATAGCGGACTCGATGTTGGGCATTCAATGTGAATTTTTAGTACACTTTTGAACTAAATTTCACGGTCGAAGTTCGTTCCCTGTCATCATGAAAGAGTCCACCAGCGAACAAGCACCTTTCGATCCTTTCCGTCATTTTGAATTTTTGACGAACCGGATTGGACGCCTTCTGGCAAAGCAAGTCGGGGGACGGTGTGCTGAGCTGGGCTATCATTTTCCTACATCATGCATTGGTATACTCGCTGACCTTTGGCAGCGAGATGGCATTCCTCAAAAAGACCTCGCCATTAACTTGGTGAAGAGCAAGAGTTCAATTACAAAAATGCTCGATGCTCTTGAGGAAGAAGCGATGATATCACGTACATCTTCTCTTCAAGACAAGCGCAGCAAGTTGATCTATCTCACTGATCGTGGCAAGCACTTTAGATGTGTTTTAGAAGCGTCGAGTGAAGAGCAGGAACGTAAGGGGCTTACCGAATTTTCTCATCAAGAAATTACAATTACAAAACGTGTATTGGCCAAGATGTATATCAATCTGGTGGATGCACAGCGAAAGGCTCAACATTCTACTTATGAATAAATCTACACGCAAACTGATTATCTCGGCCATCTTGACAGTAGTGATTCTACTGGTCGGAATGGTGGTCTACCAGCGACTACGCAGTCAAAAAGGATCCACCATCGCCCAAACATCAGCAGTCGAGGAGTTACGTAAAGTCGAATTATCTACCTTTTTACCAAAGACCATTCAGAAGGAGATCAGTATCGATGGACGCCTTCAAGCCTACGAGGTTGTTGATCTATTTGCAGAGGTCACGGGTCCACTCAGGGCCACCTCAAAACCATTCAAAGAAGGCACCTATTTTAGCAAAGGTGACCTACTCTTTGATATCGATGATGAGGATGCCAAGCTGAATCTTCTTGCTCAGCGAGCCAGTCTGCAAAATGCCATTACACAGATCATGGCAGACTTGAAGTTTGACTATCCTGATGCATTCGAAAAATGGAAGACATATCTCGACAATTTCGATTTCGAAAAATCTGTCGCAAATCTGCCGGAGCCATCGAACCAGCAGGAACGATATTTCATCGGTGGGAAGAACCTGCACACGTTGTATTATCAAATTAAAAGTTTAGAAAGCAAACAGCAGGATTATAAAATCTATGCGCCCTTCTCCGGAGTAGTGACACAGGCCAATACGTTCACAGGAGCATTAGTAAATCCAGGTGCCAACTTAGGTACGCTAATGAATACAGCTCGATATGAGGTCAAGGCTCCTATACAATTAGAAGATCTCGAATATATTAAGTCAGGCCAACGTGTGAAGCTGGTGTCTCAAGAATTAGGACAAACCTGGAATGGACGCGTCAGTCGCATCAGCCAGGTCATGGACGAGCGAACCCAAAATCTCCCGATATATATCTCTGTATCAGGCCGTGGACTAAGGACAGGTATGTATCTCACCGGTAGCATCAATGGGGCAGATCTAAAGGATGTCTACAAGATTCCGGAGAGTCTGCTCTTTGATCAAGATCAGGTTCTAACAGTGCAGGATAGTGTTATATCATCTATGCCGATAAGTGTTGTTAGCCGTTCTGGCGACGACCTCTTCGTCCAAGGCTTATCTACAGATAGTGAGATTGTCACCTCGGATATCGAGGGTCTGTATATCGGTCAGCGTGTTTCCTTTCGGCGACTCAGCCCTTCATTAGCGACAAGCAAGTAGTATGAGAGGAATCATAAAATATTTCATCGACACACCGATCGCAGGTAATATCCTGATGATCTTCATACTGGTCATGGGCTTTTTCAGCATGACCCAGATCACGTCTACGTTCTTTCCGGAGCAACCGAGTCGCATTATATCGATACAAGCCATCTATCCTGGAGCCTCTCCAGAAGAAATGGAGGAGGGTGTGATCACCAAGATCGAAGAGAATTTAGTCGGTATCACCGGCGTAGAACGAACCACATCTGTCAGCAGTGAGAACTCAGGGCGTGTGACGGTAGAGATCTTACGTAACTACGATGCTGAGCAGGTGCTGCCAGATGTCGAAAATGCTGTGGATCGGATCGCCTCATTTCCTGTTGGGCTCGAACCTCTGGTGATCTATAAATTAGAAAATCTTGGTCGTGCGATCCAGTTCGGCGTTACAGGCGATGTAGATCTGAAAACACTGAAACGATATGCTCGTGAGATCGAAGATGAGCTTCTTGCCTTTGATAATATTTCCAAGGTAGAACTAAGCGGTTTTCCAGAAGAAGAAATTGAAATCGCCTTTCGCGAGGCTGATCTCAGGAGATATAATCTGACATTCGAAGAAGCTGTTCGTGCCATCTCTGGCGCCAATTTAGAAACGACAGGAGGAACCATCAAGGCAGAGCGAGAAGAACTCCTAATCCGCGCCCGTAACAAAGAGTACTACGCGAAGGATTTTCGTGATATCATCATCAGATCGGGATCAGGCGGTGGACTTGTCCGACTTCATCAAGTAGCAGATATCGTCGATCGATGGGAAGATCAGCCAGATCGTGCTTATGTGAATGGTACTCAAGCAGTAGTAATCAATGTCCAGAATACTATCGAGGAAGATCTGCTTGGGATCTCTTCTACTGTCTTGGATTATATCGAAGAATACAATGCCAGTCATCAGGATATCACTCTTGTTTCTATCCAGGACGGAGCCAAATATTTGAATCAGCGTATTTCATTTTTGAAGAAGACAGGGCTTCAGGGTTTTTTCATCGTGTTGATACTCTTGGCCATGTTCATCCACCATCGACTTGCGTTTTGGGTCGCACTGGCCATTCCAATTTCATTTGCGGGGATGTTCATTTGTGGATATCAGCTCGACATCACGTACAATGTCATTTCGCTTTTTGGGATGATCGTTGTGATTGGAATTCTTGTTGATGATGGCATTGTCATCGCTGAGAATATTTACCAAAAACATGAACAAGGACTTCCTCCTGGGCAAGCTGCCTTAGAAGGTACGATGGAGGTACTACCAGCAGTATTTTCTGCGATCGTAACGACAGTTATTGCATTCTCAAGTTTCTTTTTCATCGATGGTGGGCTCGGGGATATCTTTCCAGAGATGGCGATAGTCGTGATCTTCTCACTCATCTTTTCATTAGTCGAAGGTGCACTCATCCTACCAGCCCACGTCGCCCACTCAAAAGCATTGAAGGAAGATGCCAATGCCGGCAATGTCCTTACAAGAGGCCTTGATACAATCATGCGTGTCGGCCGAGATCGAATCTATGCTCCAGCCCTGCGCTGGTCGATGAATTATCCATTGCCCACCTTAGCTCTTTGTACGGCAGGCTTTTTCATCTTTTTGGGTGCGCTCAATGGCGGGTTTATAAAAAGCACATTCTTTCCTGTAATACCTGGAGATGTACTTACGATCGAGCTGGAGTTAACTGCAGGCACTCGGGACACGAAGACTGCAGAGGTTATGGACCACATCGAGTCTGCAGTTGGACGAGTGAATGATTTTTACAAGGACAGATATTACAATGGCGAAAAGGACGTCATTGAAGTGGTTCAACGTATTCAAGGTCCAAGTTCATACGCTGGAAATTTTACGTTGTTTCTGCTCAATGGAGAAGAGAGAGACTCCGTCGGAAATCGAGTACTCATTTCTAAATTGAGAGATGAGATTGGTCCAATCTATGGAGCAGAAAAACTACTTTTTGGCACTGGAGGACCATTCGGCGATCCTGTCTCGATATCCTTACTAAGTAGAAATCGTGAAGAGCTCTCTGCAGCTGTGGAGGAATTCAAATCGAGCTTGAGGCAGATTCCAGATCTAAGAGACATTACCGATACCAATCAAGAGGGTATTAAGGAAGTGAATATCTCCCTAAAGCCCAAGGCTTATAATCTCGGATTGACCTTACAAGATGTGATCCGCTACGTCCGACAGGGATTCTTTGGCGCTGAGGTGCAACGGCTCCAGCGTGGAGAGGATGAAGTCCGTGTATGGGTAAGGTACCAAGAAGACGAACGCTCGGGAATCACTGACCTCTCAGAGATGCGCATCCGAACGGCTTCAGGATTGGCAGTTCCGTTGTCAGAGATCGCCGACTTCACGGTCGAACGCGGAGTGATCAATATCAACCATATCGAAGGCCGACGAGAGATCCGTGTCAAGGCAGATGTTGCTAATGATAATGTCTCTGTAAGTGACGTCAACGGAGACATTCAAAATGTAATTCTGCCTGATTTATTGGCGAAGTATCCATCTGTCTCTGTAGGTGTAGAGGGTCAGGCAAGAGATACACAGAAGACACAAAAGTCGCTCGGGCCGGTGCTTGGACTTACCTTTTTGGCCATGTTTTTTGTCATCGTTCTCACGTTCAAGAGTGTGAGCCAAACGCTGATCGTATTTGCATTAATTCCATTTGGAATGATTGGAGTAGGGATGGGGCACTACTTGATTGGGCTGCCGATGAGCCTGTTCTCGGCACTCGGTGTGATTGCGCTGATTGGAATATTCGTTAATGATGCCTTGGTCTTTATTTCGACGTTCAATACCAAGATCAAAGAGGGAGCATTGTTTGCAGATGCGCTGTATGAGACTGGGAAATCTCGTTTCAGACCAATCGTGCTGACTTCGATTACTACCATTGCGGGATTAGGACCTTTGCTTTTAGAAAAAAGCCTTCAAGCGCGATTCCTGATACCGATGGCGATTTCTGTGGCATTTGGCCTTCTGGTTGGTACGTTTATCCTGTTGCTATTGATTCCATCACTTATGGTGATTTCTAATCGGATCAAACGATTTACCATGGGACTTTGGGAAGGGGAAGCGATCACAGCAGAAGTAGTAGAGTCTGCACATCCTAATAAAGTGGCGAGCTTTCCACTTTATATTGTAGCTGCCGCACTCGCCATTGGAGCTTTTGTTGTCACTGTAATGATGACTATGAAAGTCTCAGAACTCTTTGTCTAATGAGGTTATCAACACATATGAAAGGGATCATTTTTGGAATTTTAGCTGTTTTCGCCATGTCGGTGACGGGTCAAGAAGTCATGACTTTAGAACGCGCTATCTCCTTGGCATTAGAACATAATTTATTGCTAAAGATCAACGAAACGGATATTCAGATCGCCGAGAATAACAATACGTGGGGACGTGCCGGAAAGTACCCCACAATTGATCTTAATAGTACATTTCAATCGACTCTAATTAATGATAATAACCCAGCCAGTTTTTTGAATGGAACATTTTTCACAGGGGGGCTCGGTATTGCTCTCGATGTGAATTGGCAGGTCTATAACGGAGGACGAGTTAGAGTCAGTAAGGATCAGTTAGAAGTTGCCATCACTCAAAATCGCCAGCAGCGAGATCTTACTATCCAGAATCTGATCCGAGATGTAACGTTGGCGTATCAAAATGTGCTATTCCAACAAGAGCGCTACGATCTCTTGGCAGAGACGCTAAAGTTATCACATGCGCGACTGGACTACGAAGAGACAAAGCGAGATTTCGGTGGTAGTAATGCTTTTAATCTGATACAATTCGAAAGTGCAGTCATAACGGATTCTATCGCTCTCATCACACAAGAGAACGCTTTAGAGGTTAGTAAACGTGATTTATATGACTTGCTCACCTTGCCGTCAGATCAAGACTATGTCTATACGGCACTACTTCAAGTTACACCTACGCCGCCTAATCCTGAATTACTCAAAGAGGAATTAGATGAACAGAACTTGACGCTGCGATCTCTTTCTGTAATAAGTGAAATACAGGCGCTCAATACGGCTTTGTCAGAATCATTTCAGAAGCCTTCTATCATACTTAATACAACGGGAGGAGTAACTGAGAACTATTTCAAGTTTTTTGGAGAGAATCCCCAGACAGGTGAGACTTTGCCAGGAGTATTTTCTGAGCGCTTTAATGTCGGATTGACAGCATCGCTTAATTGGAATTTATATGATGGAGGTGTTCGAAAGACCGATATCCAGAATGCAAAGCTTAGTGAAGAGATTGCCCAAATGGACATCCTGGATGCAACGATGGATTTGTACAACCAAGTAGATATCCTATCGGCCAATTACACTAATCAAGTTGAACAACTACAATTAGCAGATGAGCGACTCCAAATCGCTGCACGTAACCTAATCATGGCAGAGGAGCGACTGAAGTTGGGACGTATCACATCGATCGACTTTAGAAATATCCAAAATCAAAATGTCGCTGCTGCATTCGAGAAGGTCTCTGCCATCTTTAACCTTATCAATACACAGACTCAGTTGGATTGGTTAGTAGGTCGCTATGGTTCAGAAGATGAAGGTGCTAATCTGAGGTAGGCACCCAATTGTACTCCATGTGTCGAGCGGTTCGCTCAGCGATATCACGTCCTAATAGATGATCCACGACCGCGAATGAAAGATCGATACCAGCCGATATACCTCCTGAAGTGTAGATCTTATCGGAAGACTTTACGAACCGCTGATCCGGCTGAGGCAGACCAGTAGGGACGATTTCTCCCATGTCTTCATAGACGCCATGATGAGTGCAGTAGGGTCGGTTATCTAATAAACCCAATTCGCCTAACAGTCGAGAACCCGAGCAGATGCTGAGGGTATAACTACTCTTTGTGTAGGTCTTCTGGACCCAACTCAAAATCTCATCGTCTTTATAAATCGATTTGGTCCCATTCCCGCCAGAAAGGATCAATATGTCAATCGGAGGACACGAGTCAAAATCATATGTTGGATTCACAGACAAACCATTTACTGCACTGGTGGCATCCATAGTTCTCGCTACGGTGAAGACCTGAAATGGCTCGTTGTTGTTCAATTGTGATGTAATCCCAAACACTTCAAATGGCCCAGCAAAGTCCAGTACTTCAGCATTATCAAAAATGAATATTCCTACGTTTTGCCTCATAGAAGTTATGTATTGAAAGAATGGCCAAGGTAAGTACATCCATAGTTGCTCGATCTATTGGACTTCCCAATTCAGTCGATGGATTGCCTACTTTGACATGATAATTATCGCGCAAAGAAATCTGATTACATGAGTGATGTACTCCACAATTGCCCAGGATGTAATGGCACAGAATTCACGCATTTACTTGATGTAGAGGCTCAGATGCACCCTTCTGCAGAAAAGTTTGCCTTTCATCAGTGTACCTCATGCGGTATGGTTATGCTTAATCCTCGAGTTAAACCTGAGAGGTTGCATGAGTACTATACGGCGTCATACGTGCCATATCGAGGTCCAGAAGCTTGGGGACGATATGCCTCATTTGTCGCAAGTGATCAACGACAGATGGACAGCAATCGATTAAAAAAGCTGAGGCAGCACAGTAGGATCGATGCCAGTCATTTGATCCTGGACATCGGATGCGGGAAGCCCAGTTTTCTCCAAAAGGTGCATGACAGCACAGGTGCCACATGCGTCGGATTGGATTTTAGTGATTTGGGTTGGCGAGATGAACCGGATAAATATGAGAAGTTAGAATTGCAGATAGGGGAGGTCCAAGATGTAACCTTAGCAAGAGCTCCAGATATCGTCACCATGTGGCACTACTTAGAGCATGATTATCATCCAGATCAAACCTTGCACAAAAATCCAATCCGACGCATGAGGCACCTGTGCTGTCATGCACCTTTTG
>JBCBIX010000035.1:0-24443 GCA_038523965.1 Bacteroidota bacterium | reverse complement strand
GTAGCCTCATTGTAGATAGAGCTTGCTTCTTCTCAAATTCAAGCTGGGATTCAAGTTGTCCTATTTTTCTGAAGTTCTTTGCATTAAGTACTGAATCCTGGATGGTGTTTAGTTTTTCCAAGTTCAAGAGTGCCTGTTTGTAAAGTCCATTGTTTTTGTAGGACCGATAGAGGCAATCATAGACTTGGTTGCTATAGTCTACAATTCCATCTTGTTCTAAAATCTCACGACTTTTGTTACAATCTTGGATGGCTTGATCCGACAGTCCAATCCGATTATAGATGATGCCCCTCTCGGCATAGCCATAGGTGATGCCTTTTGTATAGTTGATTTCTTCGAAGACCTCAATGGCTGCATTGATCGTTTCAAGAGCTTCTGGATGCCTACCCAAAGCGCCCAGACATGTTCCGATGCTTAGGTCAGACAGGGCGATACTTCTTGGCGTTGCATCATATTCGATCTTCAGCTCTTTCGCACGTTTGTATTCCTCGAGCGCTGTTTCGAGATCTCCTTGTTGTTCTAATGCACCGGCTTTATTGTTAATGACTGTTGCCGCGTACCTGATGGCGTCCAGGTCTAACATGATTTTGATGGCCTTGTCGTAATTAGAAACAGCTGGGTCATATTGTTCGATCCTCTTGTATAGGTTTGCAACGTTATTGTAGATGATGCTGCTCATTTTGAGGAGATCCTCTTCACCTTCTGTATCGATGTAGGATTTACGCGAGATTGGATTTTCTATGATTTCGATAGATCGACTGAAGTAGTTGATGGCTTCTTGAATGTTCTCTTGACGTGAGAAGGCGACAGCCTTTCCTTCTAACAGCTCTACTTTGAATCCAATGTGATCGTTGATATAGGGTTTAGCTAATCCTTCATCAAAAAAGACATGACTCGAATCATACTTTGATCTGAAATTATAAGATTGGCCAATGGCAACAAGTGATTCTAAAATCATGCTTTCGTCGCCTGTTTCTTCACTGAGTGCGCGTGCCTGTGATAAGGAAGGCATTAAGAATGGCGCAAAGTCATAATAGAATGCATTTTCGATAATGGCGTCAAATCTTTCTCTGGGATCTTCTATCTCATCGATGAGACTCAAAATCGAATCCTGAAGGGCATCGGATTGTGCAGTAAGAGGGAACCATCCAAACCACCCAAAAAGGAGGAACGTCACAATACAGTATCGGTTAACCATGATAGATCACTTAGTTTCAGCGTATGGCAAGCTACGAAGTCTACACCTGCACCAACTATACCTGGGGATAGCATTAGAAGTACGATAGATACAAGGGCATAATCGGCCCTTGGGCAGCATTCGATTTGGCGATGTGATCGATCCACCCAACCATCCCTTGGAGTGGCCATAACTAACCTTGTGCCTTTGGATTACAGCTACCTTTGCCACTCATTCAGTCGTCATCACATCCATATGAAACAGATCCGCAACGTTGCTATAATCGCTCACGTCGATCATGGCAAGACCACTCTCACTGATAAGATTATACACTACTGTGAGTCTGGTGAAGACAAGATCCCTGAGGGTGACCTCATCCTGGATAACAATGATCTGGAGCGCGAGCGTGGCATCACGATCTTTGCCAAGAACATATCCGTCGACTATAAAGGGACCAAAATCAATCTGATCGACACCCCTGGTCACGCCGATTTCGGTGGAGAGGTGGAACGAGTACTGAACATGGCCGATGGTGTGTTGCTCCTTGTGGATGCATTCGAAGGACCGATGCCACAGACACGATATGTTACGTCTAAGGCCCTTGAGTTGGGCTTGAAGCCAATTGTCGTTGTAAATAAGGTGGACAAAGAGAACTGTCGCCCTGATGAGGTTCAGGAAGCAGTATTTGAACTTATGTTCAATCTGGATGCCTCAGAGGAGCAGCTGGACTTCCATACGATCTATGGCTCCGCGAAACAAAACTGGATGGGACCAGACTGGAAATCCCCGACAGACGACATCTCCTACCTTCTGGATCAGATCATTGATCAAGTAGATCCCCCAGCAGAGCTGCCAGGACCTGTACAGATGCAAATCACGACGATCGACTTCTCGTCATTCGTTGGGAAAATTGCTATCGGACGTGTGCACCGAGGGAATCTTGATACCAAGAAGCCCCTTCTACTCATCGACCGAGAAGGAAACAAGAAACGTGTCAAACTCAAAGAGCTATTCGTCTTTAAAGGGTTGGGAAAAATAAAAGTGGATCAAGTCGAAAATGGAGATCTCTGCGCGGTCACGGGCATTGACTCGTTTGACATCGGTGACACGATCACAGATGCTGAGCAGCCAGAGGGACTACCTACGATCCCTATCGACGAGCCTACGATGAGCATGCTATTCACGATTAACAATAGTCCGTTCTTTGGACAGGATGGCAAATTTGTCACCTCTCGACATCTGATCGAGCGCTTAGAGAAAGAGACGGAGCGCAATTTGGCCTTGCGTGTCGAACCGACGGAATCGCCAGATTCGTACAACGTCTATGGTCGTGGCATCATGCACCTCAGTGTATTGATCGAGACAATGCGCAGAGAGGGTTATGAACTACAAGTTGGTAAACCCCAAGTGATCATCAAGATGATCGACGGCATGAAACACGAGCCTATCGAGGAACTCACGATCGATCTCCCGCAGGAGACCAGTGGGAAAGTTATAGAAGCCATCACACAGCGAAAGGGTGAGCTTAAGGTCATGGAGCCTAAGGGTGATCTCACACATCTGGAGTTTGACATCCCATCGCGCGGACTGATCGGTCTGACGACCGTCTTAATGAATGTGACCGCTGGAGAGGCCATCATCGCCCATCGATTTGACAGATTTGACCCGATCAAAGGAGATATCCCGAGTCGAAACAAAGGTGTGATGATCTGTATGGAAAATGGTACCTCGATCGCGTACGCCCTCGATAAATTACAGGATAGAGGTAAGTTCTTTCTGCCACCAGGGGAGGATGTCTACGAAGGACAGATCGTCGGAGAACATGTCCGAGACAACGATCTGGTGGTCAACATCACCAAAACCAAGAAACTCACGAACATGCGCTCCTCCGGCGCTGATGACAAAACCAAGTTGGCTCCACCAACGATCTTTTCGTTGGAGGAATGCTTGGAGTATATCGAAGACGACGAATACGTAGAGATCACACCAAAGAGCATCAGGCTGCGTAAAATTCACCTAAAGGAGCACGAGCGCAAGCGTGCCGCTAACTCCAAACTTTCAACTGCCAGTTAACTTCTCTCATCAAATCTATCTGCCATAGACAGGGCTGAGGATGTCGCGGAAATGGGCCCAACGACGGCTTCATCAACTACAGGTTAGAAAAAAGTAGTGTGAAACACATATAATTAATCGTTATATGTATCTTGCACATTATTGGGTTGGAGTGTCTTGGAAACGCACTCCTGTTTCCCATGTAGAAAACGTAACTGTAGATACAGAGGATCATGATGAAAACAATGCGACTTGCCGCGCTCGTCGGCGTATGTCTATCTTTTTCGGCTATCACATTTGCCACTACTTGGCATGACCCCGCAGCCTGCAACCAAGGCACTCAGATCGTATGTGGAGAGAGTCTGAATGATGAGTCAAATCAAGGGTATAGCAACAAACTGGACAATTATCGATGTGGAGATGACCAGATCAAAGGTGGTTATAACGGGAGCGAACGGATCTATCGATTTGAGTTGACCTCGACAATGGATGTCACGATCCGTCTGGATGATATGACCGACAAAAGCGTCAACTTTGACCTATTTCTTATGTCTGGTACCTGTGAGGCTCGTTCTTGCATGGCCTCCAGTCGCAACGGAGCTACTAAGGATGAAGTTATCATGGAGACTCTCCAGCCAGGACGCTACTTCATCATAGTAGATACCTGGGAGGACGAATTTGCTACGTTTGATCTGCGTCTGAGCTGTGCCCCACCACCGCCGCCACCCTCATGTGCTAACTCTCTATGGCTCAAATGCGGCCGCCGCGAGGAGGGCAACACGAGATTTAGTAACAATAGTTACGATGCTGAGGATTATCAGTGCATAAGTGGTATGGACGACTACCGAGGTAGAGATGATATCTATGCTTTTCGCAAGGAAAACTCTAATGATAACATCCAGCTCCATCTCTTCACAGATAATCCTGATCTGGACATCCTACTTATCAGTCAGTGTGATGAGAATGGATTCAACTGCATTCTATCTGGTGAGGACTTTGAACATGGCAAGTATATTGATGAGGGCATATTTGGTCTTCCGAAAGGAACCTATTTCGTAATCGTAGATGGAAAGTCAAGTAGCGACTTTGGATTCTATGAACTCGAACTCACTTGCGGTACCATGGATGTGGAGGTACAACCCCTTGAGTGTGATATCACTATAGCCAATGAAGATCTTTCGGAAGGTGAGAACCTCTGGGCGATATACGAATGTGGTTCGAAGAATAGCGAACGACCAGCTCTCTTGGCAGCAGAAAAGTATTACAGCTTTACCATAGAGGACCCAACGACTGTGGACATCATCGTTGATCGCATCAGTGGGATTGAAGAGATGGAACTATTCCTCTTTCAAGAAGAGCGACTGATGCCAAGATGTGTCAATATCGGTACCAAGTTGGGAGGAAGAATCCAACTCAACCAGCGTCTCGACCCAGGAAATTACATAGTTGTCGTGGATGCGAAGCGACATGGTACGTATAACATCACGCTCACAGGATGCCCGTGTAAGGCGGATGACACACTCGTCTGCGATACTCCACTCAATGGTACAACTGCGGGTGCGGATAGCCGATTTGATAATGTTAGTGGTGCTTGTTCGGCACTTCCTGTGCAGTTGGCTGCTCCAGACCAGATATTTGCATTCACTGCCCCAGAGACCAAGAATTACACCTTCATCCTATCTAATACAACGCGAGATTTAGACCTCTTCATTCTGACGGATTGTTCTACTTCGGCAGCATGTCTTGGAGGATCGCGGAGTGTCGGTGATGATCGAGTTACCATCGCCATTGAGAGTGGGGAGACCGTATACGCACTCGTAGATGGCTTTGGTAGATTCACCCAGTCGAGTTTTACTATCGAGGCTTCGTGCATTGATGATGCTGATGGTGATGGAGTCGCAGATGCAGATGATAACTGTCCCATGACGCCCAATGCTGATCAGGCAAACAATGATCGCGATGATATGGGTAATGCCTGTGATGATGATGATGACAATGATGGAGTGCCGGATACAGTTGATTGTGATCCGCTGGACGCCACCGTTAGTACGCAGCCCGGTGACCCATGTGATGATGGCCTGGCAACTACTGTGAATGATCGAATCAGTGATGACTGTCGATGTGTAGGCGAAAACGATGGTGACCAAGATGGAGTCTTAGACGCAGATGATAACTGTCCCAATACGCCAGCTGGTTTGGGAGTAGATGCAAATGGTTGTGCTGATCGTGATGCAGATGGATTTTTTCCAGGTGCAGAAGGGGCACTTTTTGATCCAGACGATTTGGATCAGTGCACTCCAGATAGTTCTGCGGCTGTCTGCCAACCGGTATCGCGACCACTGCAGTTAGCTATCGAAAGTAGCCGCGGAGAAGCAGGTGACACTGTCTGTTTCAATATTACGACCACGGACTTCACTGATATAACGGCGGCTTCTTTTACGATCACCATCGAACCCGATGTTGCCCGCCTTGTATCTATCGAAAATCTTGGATTCACCGATAGTGGGTTTTCCAGTGGAGTCATTCCACGCACGGGTTCAGGTGCTACAGGAAGTGGTACTGGTAGTGATGGATTTGTAGTGTGGTCCACTGATGCTGCGCCACTGACTCTCGGACTTATCTCACCGCTTGTCGAGGTTTGTGCTGAGATCTCCGATGGCCCAGAGAGCAAAGGATTTGTATTCATCACGGATAACCTACAGCCCATCGAGTTTCTCGATGCCATGGCTGATGAGGTGGTCACAGTGTCTGGTGATGGAGAGATCTGCAGGGATGCCACGACAGGTATGGCACGCATCTCTGGGAGCATCATGAATATAGCTTCACAGGCGATGACTGATGTGAAAGTAAGTGTGTTGGGAGATGCAAGCATGACCGACTACACCGACGCACAGGGTGCTTTCGCATTTGAGGCGGCGCAGGGAGGATCGTACGATGTAGTTCCGACCATGGATCCTGATCGATTGGAGAATGTCAGTCTGATGGACGTGTTGATGCTACGGAAGCACTTGATTTTCAGAGAATCACTCGAGCATCCATACCAGTATGTAGCCGCAGATATAGACGGTAGTGGTACCATAAGTGTTAAGGATGAGTATCTCATGAAATTGATGATTCTCGGCTTAGACGATAACCGATACCCACAGTGGACCTTTGTGAAGGCTGACCACGAGTTTCCAGAGGTCAATCCATTTACATTGCGAGGAACCATCTTCGACTTTCCGCGATCTGCGGCGGTCGAAGGTCTTACAGAGTCAATGTCTCAGGATTTTGTCGGCGTCCGAATGGGGGATCTCCAGTTAGAAGAGATGCAAGCCGCAGGAAGATCAATCCTACGAGATGAAATACCAGTATCGTTAGGGACATGGCAACCAGGACAAATCATCGAGCTTCCACTCACGACATCCATGCTTACGTCTGTTTCTGGTGCATCGATTGAGATGAACCTGCAGTCGCTCCCATTAACCTTTATCGGTATCGACGGACCAGCTGAGATAGAATGGACGCATCATTTGACTGACAATAATCAGTTGCGAGCGATAGGTCTTGTATCAGATCAATCCAATATCTCCGCAACAAGGACTATGGGTATAGTTCGACTTCGCGTCGAGAAGGCGATTCCAGAGCAATCTCTAAATCAAATGTTGGCCAACGCGAAAATTCAAATTGCTGATAATAGCCTGAACATCATTGATGCTAATTGGAAGGCATACACTGAAGGGGTTACGAACAGTATCACGGTACGACCAAATCCGATGAGCCAAAGCGCCACTATCGAGCTTACAAATCTGACAGCGTTGACTGAGGCCCACGTAGTTGTATACGATGCTTCAGGTAGGGCAGTGGTCGATCAGCAGGTGCCGGTCATTAGGGGCGTTAACCAGATTCCGCTTGATCGCAAGACTTTACAATTGCAAAATGGAATCCATTATATCGATATACACTTAGGGCAGCAGGTCCTACATCACAAGATGGTCATCATCGAGTGATTCTAATTTTAGTCTATTTATTTTTTGAGGAAAGCGTAGGAAGCCCTTTGGAGAGAATTCCAGAGGGCTTGTTTTTTTACTCTTAGGTTTCCTGATTAGGATGCCTTTGGGATGAACTTCATGGAAATACTGTTCACACAGTGGCGAGTATTCTTAGTTGTGAATCGTTCACCAATGAATACATGACCAAGATGACCTCCACAGTTATTGCATACGATCTCCGTGCGTCTACCATCTGCATCAGGTACCCTTCGGACCGCCCCTGGAATCTCATCATCGAAGCTTGGCCAACCACAGTGACTCTCGAACTTATCTTCAGACCGATAGAGAGGGGTATCGCAGCGGCGGCAGATATAAGTGCCAGCAGCCTTTAGATTAGTGTATTCGCCCGTGAAGGGACGTTCGGTCCCTTTTCGAAGGATAACATATTCTTCTTCAGGGCTGAGTGGGTTAAACTTATCGCTCATGCCAAATTTAAGTCGGCTTTTCTCCAAAAGGTTCATCCACTAAACACGGTAAAACTCCGTCCTAAATGGACAGGTTTTGTAATCATAGTTACTCGCCTATCCATAACTTGCAACCATGCTGCATGAGTGGTCATCGTATTGGGGTGTAATCGTAGTAGTACTCTGTGTCCCATTCGCATCTTTAGCTCAGTCTGATCAGGAGAACTTCGAACCGCCAGTCGATCCGCCGATTGTACGCGCTTCGAGAGTATCAGAGGGGATAACAATTGATGGTACTCTCGATGAGAAGGCATGGTCGACGGCCGAGGTCATCTCTGATTTCTATCGCATGGAACCCCGCCAAGGGGGACAGAGTAAGCATCAAACCGAGGTACGGATTCTTTTTGATGATCAAAACTTGTATATCGGTGCGATCTGCATCGACTCTCTTGGAAAGAAAGGTATTCGAGTACAGGATCTTAGGCGCGACTTCAGATGGGGAGAGAATGATATTTTTTTAGTGGCACTCGACCCCCAAAATTTGAAACAGTACTGTGTCTCATTTCAAACCACTCCTTACGGAAATCAGCGAGACCTGCAGTCCTTTAATGACAACATCATTGATAACGAGTGGAATTCGCTGTGGACTGTTCGGACGAAGAGATTTGAATATGGCTACACCGCTGAGTTTGCTATTCCCTTCAAATCAATCCGGTATGAAGAGGTGGCAAAAGGCGATGAGCCTACATGGGGTATCACAATGGGTAGATTAGCGAGGCGGGATTATGAACAGACGGTATTTCCACCAATCCCACAGTCATTCTCGGCTTATCGGATGACTTATGCTGCTCAACTAAAAGGATTAAGCTTGCCTCAACCGAGTTCTAATATTCGCATCGAGCCGTACTCACTTTTTGAGTATAATGCCCAGGAGACTTCGGATGAGCGCATTCAGAATCAGAAAGCCAAGTTTGGTGGAGATGTCAAGTGGGCCATCACTCCAAGCTCAGTCCTTGATGTGACTGTTAACACAGATTTTGCTCAAGCTGATGTGGATCGCGCTGTCAACAACCTGGAGAGGTTCAATATATTTTTTCCTGAGCGAAGGCAGTTTTTTTTAGAAAATTCTGGAATCTGGGCGGGTTCAGATAACAGGACAGTGGTTCCATTCTTTAGCAGAACCGTTGGCTTGCAAGGGAATTTTAATGCGACATCGGCGCGTATTGATGCCGGAGCGCGATACACCATGCGAGACGAGCGACGAGCTATAGCAGGCTTGATGATCCGTCAAGCTGAGTCTGATGGAGCAGCAGCGTCTAACTTTTTAGTTGGGCGATACCTTCAGAACTATGGCAGCCAGAATAATGTAGGTGTCATGCTGACGCACCGTCGTGATGATCAGTCCGACAGATTAGGAGTTTCCTCAAGTGATAATACCACCATCACGGTCGATGGTCTCACGCGTCCAACTAATGCCTGGACGGTCTCCTACATGCTTTCCGCGAGCAGAGATAATTCAAATGACACCTTAGGCGTAGCGGGGCGTTTTTTTGCTGGTAACTCATCGAATAAGTTCTATTTGGGATGGTTGACAAATTTTGTTTCTCAGGATTACAATCCGGATATGGGATTCGTATTCCAGAAGAATGTAATCTGGCACAACCCGGGAGGATATTATATCTGGAGACCAGAGAACATTCCGTGGATACGGAGATATGACCCTGGAGCCTTCTTCGATTATTATCACGACTTCTCGAACCCTGGCCAGTTTCAACAAGCGAGCATTTACATATTTCCAGTTTATGTGATTTTCACCAATGGTAGTTTTTTGCAATATGCCATCACACCTACATGGCAAAACATCAATTTTGAGTTTAGTCCCCTCGGCGTGTCAATAGCTCAGGATAATTACGCATATACACGACATCAGATCGACTTTAATACTGATCGCTCGGCTAAGTTCTCTGCAAGCGGTAGTATCAATTGGGGGTCATTTTACAATGGTACTCGAAGGACGCTCTCGGGTGGATTGCGCTATGCTCCATCTGTGCACCTGGCAGTTTCAGTCGACTACGAGCGTAACGACTTAGCTGATTTAGGAGTGGCCTCGGAAGATCTAACCACGGAGTTGTATTCTGTAGGGACGCGACTTGCAATTAATCCGCGTCTACAGCTATCAAGCTTTTATCAGTACAATAGTTTTACTGATCAGGGCCGCTGGAATGTTCGCGCAAGTTGGGAGTATAGCCCACTGTCATTCATGTATATCGTATTCAATGATACACGGTCTGATGATTTCGAAGTACCTGTGAATGAACAACAGTTGATTTCTAAGCTGACTCTCGTCAAACAGTTTTAGACCAGTACTCTTCTCTCTGACCTATAGTGCAGCAGCTAAGCGGGCACCTTGGTCGATGGCTCGCTTCGCATCCAATTCTACAGCTTCGTCAGCCCCTCCGATCAAATGGATCTTAGCAGATGACTCCTGAAGTGGCTGTTCTAATTCACGCAACGGGAGCTGGCCAGCGCAGATGACTACATGATCCACATCCAGGATACTTGTCTCACCACCGACCTCAATATGTAGTCCCTGATCATCGATCTTAAGATATGTCACCTCAGCGATCATATTGACTCCTTTCATCTTGAGTGATGAGCGGTGAATCCATCCTGTCGTTTTACCCAGATTCTTACCATGCTTTCCTCGTGACCGTTTGAGCAAATAAATCTCTCTTGGGGAGGGATCTGGTTCTGCTATGGTCACGCTTCCCGGTGTCTGTATCGTCATGTCTACTCCCCATTCGCGCATAAAGTGAGCGGTATTTAGACTTGGAGAACCATTGGCGGGTGTGCTGAGGTATTCGGCTACATCAAAACCTATCCCACCTGCACCCATGAGAGCAACTTTGGCACCGACCTGAACCTTCCCTCGGAGGACATCCACATAGCTAACTGCTTTTGGATGATCTATCCCTGGGATATCTGGAATTCTGGGAGATACCCCAGTGGCCAGAATGATATCGTCGTAGCCTGCAGCTTGAAGTTCTTGATGACCGATACGCTTACCAAGATGAAGTTGGACTCCGGTTAGCTCGATCTGCTTGTCGAAGTAGCGTATGGTTTCATGAAATTCTTCCTTCCCCGGGATTTGTTTCGCCAGATTGAATTGTCCACCGATCTCGCTCGCACTATCGAACAGGTCAACAGCATGACCTCTTTGAGCAGCGATGGTGGAGGCAGCAAGTCCAGCTGGCCCAGCACCGACAACTGCGATTTTCTTTTTGGAGTTGGTTGGGGTATAGTTGAGTTCAGTCTCGTGACAGGCACGTGGATTTACCAAGCATGACGACACTTTTAGCTCGAAGGTATGATCGAGACAGGCCTGATTACATCCGATGCAAGTGTTGATCTCATCTGCACGATCCTCGATCGCCTTAAGTACGAGGTTTTCGTCGGCCAGAAATGGTCTTGCCATCGATACCATATCGGCACACCCATCGGCCAAAACCTGCTCGGCGATATCAGGCATATTGATCCGATTCGTCGTGATAAGAGGGATATTCACTTCTCCCATCATCTTCTTCGTGACCCAGGCGAATCCGGCTCTTGGGACCATAGTTGCGATGGTTGGCACCCGTGCTTCATGCCATCCGATACCTGTGTTGATGATTGTGGCGCCTGCTCTTTCGATTTCCTTGGCCAGTTGGACGACCTCATCCCATGTACTTCCATCCTGAACTAAATCCAGCATCGATAGCCGGTAGATGATGATGAAGTTGGGTCCTACACGTTCTCGTGTTCTCCGTACGATTTCGATAGGAAGCTTGATGCGATTTTCGTAAGAGCCACCCCATTCATCTTCGCGTCGATTTGTTTTCTTGACAATAAACTGGTTGATGAAGTAGCCCTCTGATCCCATGACCTCGACACCGTCATACCCAGCATACTTGGCTAACTCTGCGCATTTGACGTAGTCTTCGATCGTTCGCTCGATGCCTTCTTGGGATAGCGCTTTGGCAGCGAAAGGTGTGATCGGAGCCTTGGTATCACTTGCGGAGACATTCTTATCCGAGAACCCGTAGCGGCCAACATGAAGGATCTGCATGCATATCTTGCCGCCTTCCTCATGGACTGCCTCGGTAATGATCTTGTGTTTGTCAGCTTCAGCCTCAGAGTTGAGGGGATGACCTATTGGAATGGCCAGACCCTCCTCATTGGGTGCTATGCCGCCGGTGACGATCAGGCCCACTTGCCCACGAGCACGTTCGCGATAGAATTGTGCCATTCTCTCATAACCATTTGGCTGTTCTTCTAAGCCAGTGTGCATCGAGCCCATGAGAACCCGATTCTTGATCGTGGTGAAGCCAAGGTCCAGTGGAGCGAGTAAGTGGGGATATTTCATAACTACAATTTTCTAATGGTAATCGAATCGAAATAGAATGGCCTTTGTTCTCTTAGGCTGTCTGACCTCCGTCGATAGGGAGACTGAGACCTGTCACGAAGCTGCTTCCAGGATCGCACAACCACATGATGGCGTTAACAATGTCCGCGACTTCACCGTACCGCTTCATAGGGATGGAGTGGACCAGTTTTTCGCGTAGACCATCCTTAGTCGAAAAAAGCAGTTCGAGCATAGGACTATTCGTGAATACGGGACAGACCGCATTAACTCGGATATCTTGCTTGGCATATTCGAGAGCGGCAGTTTTGGTCATTCCGATCACCGCATGTTTACTCGCAACATATGCCTGTTGGCGGGGTAGCGCTCGCAGCCCTGCGATGGATGAGACGTTGACGATGGCTCCACTTCCAGTTTTGCCCATGACCCGGAGTTGTTCCTTCATACAGTAGAATACTCCGGATTGATTAACAGCGATGACGCGATCCCAATCCTCTAAGGTGTGATCTGCTGTTTTGAACGTACTCGATGCACCGATGCCTGCATTGTTGATGGCAATGTCCAGACGACCATGAGCGACCTCAATGCGAGCGATGAGATCTTGGACTTGTTCGTACTTAGATACGTCAAGTTGATGTGCCTCAGCATATCCCGAGATTTCTTCAATCAATCGTTTAGTTTCCTGGGCTCCCGTCAGGTTCCAGTCTGCGATGATGACTTTAGCTCCTTCGTCGGCGAAGCTGAGAGCGGCGGCTCTACCGATTCCAGAAGCCCCACCAGTGATAAAGACAATCTTGTTCTCGTATTTCTTCATGACTTATTCGAATAGAAGTGAGATAAGTTCGGCGACACAGGCAGGCTTGGTAACATCACGGATGAGTACAGTCGCCAGAACGATAAGCTTGACTCCACCAGAAGGATTGTCCTCCACGGAGAGAATTTTGCCAGTGCACTTGAGCTGAGATCCCACTGGTACGTGGTGTGGGAATCGGACCTTGTTCATCCCATAGTTGATCCCCATTCGAGCACTGGATACATGTAGCATGGTCTCCATAAACATGGGTATCAACGATAGCGAGTAAAATCCATGAGCTATGGGTCCTCCAAATGGGGTTTCCTTTGCGGCTCTCTCCGGATCGGTGTGTATCCACTGATGGTCCTTAGTTGCATCCGCGAACTGGTGAACTAAGTCTTGTGTCACCTCAAACCAACCTGTGGAGCTAAACTCAGCACCGATGTTCGATTTGAGCTCCGCGATATTTTCAAAAGTCATCCTGGTCTTTTGGGCCAATGTAGGGATCCAATCAAGTTGAGGAAGATCCAGCAAAGCCTATTTATTGGCAAAGGGATGCCCTATGTCGATACTCATTTTTACCGTTTGCATTCACCTTACTCGTGCTACTATTAGGTAGACGGCTGCTGGATTTAATGAATGGCATCTCTACAATCGCCGTAGAAAGAACCCCAAATGCAAGGACATGATCAAGCGATGTCAACCTTCATCTTTGAGTCAACACTTGGCGACTGCCGGATAACTTAAGGAAGATATCATGCAAGCGTTTCGGGGTTAAAAATGTTAAGTGTTTTGTCCTGGTTTCAGGCATTGAATGAACCAAAGGGGCCCCTCCTTATCGGAGGAGCCTTTTTTATTTTAGTGTCATCTCATTTCAACTGGAATAGAGTGTGATGTCAGTGCCCAACATATCAACCCATGCATGTACGACCTGTTGGTTAAGCATATAATGGCCACGGCAAAGAAAGTGGCCGGATCATAGACAGCTATTTCCGCTTTCTTCGACTTTTGAAATACTTGGGTTCCACCACAAGGAGACCAAAGGATACACATCCCTCCTTACCCGTATTCGCATGATGATCTCCATGTGCGCGTAGTATTGCTCTGGAGTACCATCCATCTAACTGTTTGAACCATCTGAATCTCTGGTGGATGTATACGTCATGTATCAGGAAGTAGGTTAATCCGTAGAGTGATATTCCGATTCCGACAAAGAGCAACCATCGATAATCTGCCAGCAATGTGCCGCCGATGTAAGAGAACATGCTTGGCACGGCAAAGACAATGAAGAAGAGGTCATTTTTCTCAAAGAAACCCTCCTTCTCATACTTCGGAAGGTGATGGTCTGCGTGCCATGACCAGAGCCAACCATGCATCAGATAGCGATGAGAGGCCCAGGCAACAAATTCCATAGCCACATAAGTTGTGGCGACCACCAAGACGTAAAAAAGAATACTACTCATACTTCAAAAGTAGAGACTCTACACATTCTAATCTTCGAGAGAGATGTGTTCGGTGCTTTTCTGGAATGAATCTCGAATAAGGGGTAACTCGACAAAGAATTCTGTACCCACCTTACTCTTGGATCTAAACCGAATCGATCCACCCATGGTATCGAGCATATTTGCAGCGATGGCGAGACCGAGACCTGTACCACTGGATTTGGTCGTGAATTTTGGCTTGAAGATTTGTTTCTGTTGATCCTCGGGTATTCCGATGCCGTTGTCTTTGACGCTTATGATAGCCTTGTTGTCTTCCTTCCAGAGACAGAGTTCAATGTATCCTTTCTTGGTCTCTGGGATAGCTTGAATACTATTCTTCACCAGATTATTCAGGACTCGCAGGAGCTGATTTTTATCTGCGTAGACTCGGATTTCATCGATTGGCTCGATCAGATGGATTCCCATGTCCTGACGATTGCGGAAGAAGTCGTGGATGGTCTCAACGACTTCATTCAGCGATACTTCACGATTAGCCGTCTTGGGTAGGCTTCCGAAATTGGAGAATTCTTCTGCGATCTGCTGGAGGTTATCGATCTGAGTCATCAGTGTATCACAGGTGCGAGAGGTCATCTCGCGAGCTTTTTCTGCATCTCCATCCATAACTTTCTGGAGGTATTGGAGGCTGAGTTTCATCGGTGTCAGTGGGTTCTTGATCTCGTGCGCCACCTGCTTGGCCATCTCACGCCAGGCATTCTCACGTTCCACCTCTGCGAGTTGCTGAGCATTGGCACTGAGTTTATCGATCATCAGATTGTACTCTGTGATGAGATTTCCGATTTCGTCGTTGCCACCCCAGCTGATCTTGCGATTCTCTTTGTGAAGTTTGACTTCCTTGAGCGTGCGCCCCAGTTCGACCAAAGGGGTACGGATGTACTGCGATAGACTGATCGATATCGCAAATCCAAGTAAAAAAAGACAGACGTAGGCGTTAATAAGTGCCTGCGAAAAGCCGTTGGTCAGATCAAAACCAGCGACTTCTGGATTCAGAACTTGGAAATGATTGACACTGACGATACCGATGGTGATGAAACTAAAGATTAAGGTCGCCAGAATCGAAAGTTGTATCCGATTGCGCAGATGTAGACGTCTCCCAAAGTTGAAATTCCACTCGGAGGGCAGGATGCTATTCTTATAATTGAGCAAGCCATATATGACATAAAGACCGCCACTCAGGATGAATGTCACTGAGAATACTGTGAAGGCTGACATCAGCGATATCGCTTCCAACCCTTTTCGTAAGAGTGCGTCATTTTGGCCAGATACAACTGTCAATGTTAGAAAGCTCGATAAGACAATCGTCCAGACGATCAGCCATAGCAAATTAGTCTGACGCTGCTCTATGAACATGTCGATGAGGAGCGTATAGATGACATAAGCCAGTAAAGAGACTACAATGTGTCTGATGTCACCTTCAACCAGCGCTGTAATGACTATAAAGGAGGATAGATAAAAGATGAGCCTATCTCGAGGAGTAGACTCGCCGAGGATATGTTTTTGGTAGGCATACAGTAAGACGTGGAGTCCATGGATGGATACAATCAATAAAACCATGAGACCGATCGCAGGAAGGGATAACTGCAAGAGTTCGGTGAGTGTCATCCATTCTAATCGAAGTAAACCATGTACAGCACTCACGAAGGCCATGATGAGCAGCCCCGAGACAATGCCATAAACTCCCTTTACCAAAGGTGAAGTAATCGAAACCAACCACGTCGGATAGGGATATCGATGTAACAGAAGTGCCGCTGGAAATAGAACAATTAAAAACGGGATTGTGACATATACACTCATCAACTGAGCACGTAAACCAAGCACGCTAATAGCTCCACTTAGTACGAGAACTAATGAGATCGTATCTACACTTGGCCTGAGAATAGGCCTGTAGATAAATGTGTAGTTCATTGTAAACCTGTCGATTAGATATTAAATATAGAACTAATATGTTAATCAACAATAAGACAAGTTTACCGCACTCGAACCGCTAACACCCAGTCATGGAATGGAACAAGCCAATTACATCAAAAGGTGGAGATGATGTATTCGGTGGAGGTGAATCTGATCAAGTGATCACATTCGTTATGGGAATTTGGAAAAGCGATCCCAGTCAGGTTTTCGTTTTTCTAAGAATGCATTTCGACCTTCCTCAGCTTCATCAGTCATGTAGCCCAACCGGGTTGCTTCTCCCGCAAAAAGCTGTTGCCCTACCAGTCCATCATCGATAAGATTCATCGAGTACTTGAGCATCTTGATCGCCATGGGACTTTTGCCGAGGATTTCTTGTGCCCACTGGTATGCGGTGATTTCCAATTCCTCATGAGGTATGACAGCATTTACCATACCCATATCAAAGGCCTCTTGTGCACTGTAGTTTCGACCTAAAAAGAAGATTTCTCGAGCGCGTTTTTGTCCTACCTGTCGTGCGAGATAGGCACTACCATAGCCTGCATCATAGCTGGCCACATCGGCATCCGTTTGCTTGAATATCGCGTGTTCCTTACTTGCTAAAGTGAGGTCACAGACAACGTGAAGACTGTGGCCTCCTCCTACGGCCCAGCCCGGAACTACACAGATCACGGCCTTATTCATGAATCTAATTTGTCGCTGGACTTCCAGGATATTGAGTCGTCCGACTCCATCTCCACCGACGTATCCAGATTTGCTTCTCACACGCTGATCTCCTCCAGAGCAAAAGGCCCAGATACCATCTTTCGGAGATGGTCCTTCACCACTCAAGAGTATCACGCCGATGGTGCGATCTAAACGTGCATCCTCGAAGGCCTCGAGAAGCTCTGAAACTGTGTTCGGCCGAAATGCATTGCGCACCTCGGGCCTATTGAATGCAATCCTCGCAACTCCATTTGCCTTGCGATAAGTGATGTCTTGGTAGGTCTTGGCCTCTTCCCAATGTATCTCTGGATAAGTATTCATGACTGCTCTTTTGCTCAGCCTCGCAAGGTAGTAAGGCCCTGGTTGTTCATTCTGCTAACGGATAGTTCGGACGAGAGACAGTAATCTTATATTCAGCACAAATCAAAACAAACGCGAAATGGAAGAAATGAATTGGTGGTTGCTTTTCGTAACCCCTTTGATCCCGATGGTAATAGGTGCTATTTGGTACCATCCAAAGGTATTTGGACCCTTATGGATGAGAGCCTCTGGTGTCACTGAGGAGCAAACAAAGACAGGAAACATATTCTTGATTTTTGGATTGTCATATCTCTTTGGAGTATTTCTCTCCCAAACCATGTCGACTGTAGCCATCCATCAGATGGGTGTAGCTCAGACCATGATGACGGACCCAGAGTGGGGTGTCGATGGATCTGCTGTAATGGCTGCTTATAACCAGTTCATGGCTGATTACGGTAATAGTCACCGCACATGGGCTCATGGCTTTCTTCATGGTGGATTTGCCGCGCTGACCTTTGCGTTACCAATACTTGGCATCATCGCCTTATTCGAGCGACGTGGTTGGAGGTACTTTTTGGTTCACACTGGATACTGGTTCGTCACACTTCTTTTGATGGGTGGTGTCATCTGCGCATTATTGTAACGAGGCGCGCAGCCTTTACTTCGTCAACTTGGTAATTACGATAGACTGCATGAATCAAAAAAGGCGTCTCTAATAAGAGAGTCTGTGTGTCCGGATGAATTTGTTGTTTTTCGTATTCGAAAGAATGGAGGGGAATCACTTTTTGTGGTCCCCTTTTTTTGGTGGTCTGCGCAACTACTTAAATTTCTGCCAGATACTGATGAACATGTGAGATAGCCATTGACCCTTCTCCAACAGCAGAGGCAACACGATTCATGGCTCCTGCTCTGACATCACCTGCAGCGAATATCCCTGGGATGCAGGTCTCGAGATTGTATGGTTCGCGATCTCTTTTCCAGCTTCGTTTAAATTCATCGTAGCGCATGAGTGACTTGCCAGTTTCGATGTAACCACGATCATTCTTGATAAGGTCTAATTGGATCCAATTCGTCTCTGGCTTACTACCGATGAAGATGAACAGTGCATCCGCATGAACATCACGAATCTCTTCAGTCTGGTTGTGGCGAAGGCGGAGAGTGGTGAGTCGCTGATCCGCTCCTCTGGCCTCTTCAATGACCGTGTGATCATGTACCTGGATGGTGTCGATAGCAGCGATCTGATCGATGAGATAACTTGACATACTGGACGTAAGATCTGGTCTACGGATCAGGATGTTTACACTTTTGGCAAATCGAGAGAGGTAGACAGCAGCCTGACCTGCACTGTTACCGCCACCGACGATGTAGACATCCTGGTTGCTACATGCTTGTGCTTCGGCCATAGAAGATCCGTAGTATACCCCCGCTCCTGTATAGTCAGGAACACCTGTTGTCGTGAGATGTCGATAAGCAACTCCGGTGGTAATGATGATGCTCTTTGCATTTACATGTTGTCCGTCGCTCAGACTGAGGCATTTGTATTCTCCTGAGACGCCAATGTTTGTTACTTCTGCCGGTGCCAAGAACTCAATCCCAAATCGCTTGGCCTGTGTCACTGCTCGTCGCGTGAGTTCTTGACCACTCAGACCATTTGGGAATCCTAAGTAATTCTCGATGCGAGAGCTACTTCCGGCCTGTCCGCCAGGGGCCCGACGTTCGACCAATAGTGTTTTAAGTCCCTCCGAACCTCCATAAACGGCTGCTGCTAATCCAGCGGGACCTGCTCCGATGATCACCACATCATACATTTCCTCAGTTGCTTGACTCGGAAAACCGAGCTGCTGTGCCAGCTTGGCGATACTGGGCGAGGGTAGAACATCTCCTTTCTCTAAGATTACTGCTGGAAGTTGAGAGGTCTTCACATCATGCAATGTGATAAGCGACTCCGCCTTGGTATTCGTCTGAACATCTACCCACTCGTAGGGGATCAGGTTACTCGACAAGAAGTCCTTGATCTCGTGACTATGTGGAGCATACTGATACCCCAGAACACGAATTCCCTTGAATTCTGGCCTGTAATCCATCTGCCAATCATCAAGAAGATCATCCAAAACAGGGTACAGCTTCTCTTGTGGTGGATCCCACGGTTTTGTGAGATAGTAATCTAATTGTACGTCATTGATGGCCTGAATGGCAGCATCTGTATCGCTATAGGCCGTTAGCAAGACTGTTTTCGCATCGGGATAATAGACCTTGGCTTGGCGCAAAAACTCTACTCCCAGCATATTCGGCATCCGCTGATCTACTAAGAATAGAGCGATGATTTCGCCTTGCTTTTTGAATTCGACCACAGCCTCAAGTGCATCAGATGGAGAATCAGTAGATCTGATGCGATAGTCACTTCTATACTGAGCCTTGAGGTCTCGTGCGATAGCCCTTAGTACTTGAGGGTCATCATCGAGTGAGAACAATATTGGTTTAGTCATTCGAATCGGTAGATAGAGGTATGATGATGGTAAATCGTGTTCCTGACGTGTCTGAGTCTACATTGATGCTTCCTTTGTGCTGAGTGATGATCCGATGAGATACGTCCAGTCCAAGACCTGTCCCTTGTCCCAGCTCCTTAGTCGTAAAAAACGGGTCAAAGATCTTGCCCAGATATCGAGGTGGTATGCCTGTGCCATTGTCTGCGATGATCACACTAACCGTGGATCCGTCGGAGATAGCACTAATATTGATCTGACCTGACTCTTCTTCCACCGCGTCGATTGCATTATCGATGACATTGGTAAAGACTTGATTGATCTCACCGATGATAACACAAGGTTGTGGCAGGTTGTCAGGCACATGAAGAGTAGTCGTTGCTGACTTACGCTTCAACTTGTGCTGTAGTATCGTTAAGGTATTTTCCAAGTGTCTTCGGATGTCCATCGGTTCGCTTTCCTTGGCGCGATCCATATGGGTGTAACCTTTGACTGCAGTGACGATCCCAGAAATCCGATCTGCAGCTTCCATAATTTCACCGACGATTTTCTCTGTTACAAGAACATTTTCGACCCATTCTATAGCCGATGGGAAGTTTGCTTGACGAGCTGCCTCATAGATGACAGTTAGATCACTTTCGACAAACCCAAAGTCTACTAAAGTTTCTGTGATCTGGTACGCTTCGTCGACCCCGTGCTCTTCTAACCATTCCTCCAATCCTTCTTCACGTTTGGACCGCTCGATCATGCTAAGGTTGCTTGACTGACCTGGCTCAAGTTTGGCAAACAGAATTTGGTTAATTGCATCTACTTCGGCCGGGGTAGCCTGCATGCTGACCAGTCGTTTGAATTTTTCAGGCACTGCACCGAGTTGTCGCTTCAGTTCTCGAGCACTGCTGACCATAGCTGCTGATGGGTTGTTTAGCTCATGTGCCAGTCCAGCCGAGAGCTTTCCGAGGGCCATGAGCTTCTCAGACTGGGAGTTTGCCTTGGTAAATTCACGGGTGCGTGAGGTCATTACGTGCACCAGGGCCGTAGTCAACTCATGATGCGTGAGGCACATCTCTTTCATCTTCGATTGAGGAATGATCAGGGCCTTGCCGGAGGCTGTAAAAATCCCAAACCCAGTCGCAGTTGTCGCACGACTGTACGGGAGATAACCCGAGACTGTTCCCGGTCCAAGGCGATCAATAATCTTAAAATCATTCCCCTGCTGCAGTCGAATATCAAACCTGCCGTCAAGCACGATGAACATCTTATCGATATCATCGCCGCGTCGAAACAGGTAGTCCCCAGCAGCATAATTTTGTTCGCTTCCCACCGTAATTAGCCATTCTAATTGATCCGAAGGGACGTTGGCTAATGCAGGAACAGAAGATAGGTGCAAGGTTGTGAGCATAATGGACGATAGTGATAATCAAGGTACAACCAAATCAAAGGAGGATAGCTGTAACAGTCGCCAATCAAATAGTTGAAGAACAGCACATATACAGATATCTAACAGGTATTAATTACCAAGAGAATCCTACTCTTCTCTTTTGTCTAAATCGGAACTTTAGCATGCTACTAAAATCACATGAACATGTATCGACTACTCCTCATTTCGATGAGTCTACTTTTGGCGAGTGCACTTGTAGGTCAGAATATCGAATTCGAACGACCACTGGATGCCTTGCGATCCAAGACAGTATCTTATCCAGCAGGCTCATTGGCATCCACCTCACCTTTATCCGGGGGAGGACTAAATCTAAATATGGACCCAAGTGCTTCTGCCCAATTGGTAATCGCCAGACCTAACGACTGGGACGGCACCAGCACAATTCAAGTGAGTATTTTATTCAATGGAAACCAAAATCCAAATGGTTCTGTCAGATTCATGCTAAGACCCCGTATGATAATTCCGGGGCAGGGTTTTGTAGAGGCTGACGGCATTACTGGAACAAGTGCTCTACTCAATGTGCCGAACGAGCGCAATACGAATACAATTATGATACCGGCCAATCGCATTAATCCTAACGCACCATGGTGGAACCTGGTCATGATACCTGATGTCTCATCATCAACGTATAATGGAGTGGTAACGATCAAGTCTGTCTCGATCACATATGAGGCGCTGCGCTAAGGAAACTGCCATTTGAAAATTACATGAAGTCGGGTACATTTGCAGCCGCTTAAAAGCCTGGGAAACTTTTGTGGCCCCAGTTTTACGGAGGAGTGGCAGAGCGGTTGAATGCACCGGTCTTGAAAACCGGCATACTCGAGAGGGTATCGGGGGTTCGAATCCCTCCTCCTCCGCACATATTAACCACTTTAGTAAGGCGTAACACACTGTAAAAGAGACCGATAGGAAACTATTCGGTCTTTTTTGTTTGTGTACTTGCGAGTTGCAGTCTACACTTTGATAACTATCCTTTCAATTTAGCTTGGATTTCATGCGCCTCTATTGCTAATTCAATGAGACGATGCGAAAGTTCTACAGGTGGTATCCCACTGAGCTCCCACAGAGTCGGAAACATACTGATCTTGGTAAATCCAGGCATGGTATTAATCTCGTTGATGAGCAGTTTATAGTCTTCGGTAAGGAACATGTCGACTCTTGCCAGTCCCCGGCATTCAAGTAGGGTGAACACTTTTTTGGCTAAGTCCTGGATGTGCTCGGTTATCTCGACCGACAGCTTTGCAGGGGCTAC
This sequence comes from Bacteroidota bacterium, assembly GCA_038523965.1. Classification (GTDB taxonomy): domain Bacteria; phylum Bacteroidota; class Bacteroidia; order Chitinophagales; family Saprospiraceae; genus JAJRXG01. The sequence goes on along the minus strand of JBCBIX010000035.1, from coordinate 2,005 downwards.
AAGGAGGGCACCTGATTCGTCGATATACTTAGCCTCGTAAGAGTAGAAACCATCCTTGGGAATGATTTCTCCTGGAAGAGAAGCGATCGGACTATCGTTACCAATGACTGCACATTCTACTTCACGCCCATGGATGCGTTTTTCCACGATAACCTTTGTGTCGTATTCGAAAGCACAGGATACTGCAGAATTGAACTTCTCTTCAGATTGGACGTGCGATATGCCAACTGAGGATCCAAGGTTAACTGGCTTGATAAAGACATCTGGCCCGAGTGTCGCCGCGACCTCACTGTAAGTAGGAGTCTTTTGATCCGAACGGCGCAGTGTGATCCATGGTGCGGTTGCGATACCACTATGTTCGAGGAGGCGCTTCATCACTTCTTTATCCATGCCGACAGCGCTGCCAAGTACTCCAGGACCGACGCAGGGTATCCCCATGATCTGTGCCAAGCCCTGAATAGATCCATCTTCACCATAGGTGCCGTGTAGTGCCGGCCATATAACGTCGATATCCGCCAGCGCTGACCCATCCAGTGCTGAGCGTAAACTATGCTCTCCTGTATTCTGACTGCACCAGACTGGAGTGCTTAGATCATCGATCTGAACTGAATTAGGATCGTCGTTATAGCTGATGGAGTCAGGATCTTTCTGAAGATACCAAGTACCATCTCGAGAGATTGCGATAGGGATAATGTCATAGCGTTCTTGGTCAATCGAACGAATGATGTTCTGCGCACTGAGTATGGATATCTGATGTTCAGTTGATCTGCCACCATATAGAATTGCGATTCGTCTCCTTTTCATTTGTATACCTATTGTTTATACCCTGTGACCGCAAAGAGGACGAGACTCTTGTCATCCCTTTATGTTAGCGCCATGGACACTGGGGAACTCCCATTGCCAAAAGTACATTTACATATTATATTTGATCATAATGTGTACTATGCGCATTACCAACCTCTTACCTGAAGAATAGCTATAGAATACCTCATTGGAGGTAAAATGAGGCTGTTTTATCACAACCATGATGATAGTCTGTAAACAGCCCGCTTACAAAGCACTACATATTATAAAAATTTAGATGTGTTTTTTTCTTTTTGTGGTGGAGTGTGGGAGGAAGTGGGAAACGTATTATACATTTGAGTCATAAGAAGCGAAGTATTTGTTTCGATTAACCGGAGAATTCGATTGTAAGGCAGATGCCAAGGGGCGAGTAAAATTGCCTTCTGCTCTCATCCGTCAATTAGGTGAGGGAGTACGATCGTATACCATTAATCGGGGCTTCGAAAAGCATCTTATGCTGTATCCCAGAGAAGTCTGGGAGCAAAAGACGAATGAGATTGATCAGCTGAATATCTACAGCGCCAAGCATCGTCAAGTGATCCGTTACTTCTATCGAGGAGCGACTGAGATCATTCTGGATGGCTCGGATCGCATGTTGATACCTCGAAGTTTGATGGACTTCGCAGAGATTAACAAGGAGATTGTGCTCTTCGCTTACCGCGACCACATTGAGGTGTGGGCCAAGGATAAGTATGAATCCATGATCGATGATGAGCCTGAGGACTTCTCGGCGATAGCGGACGAGATTTTTGGAGGTTCTGCAGCTGATTGATCAGATGAATTATGAGTACCACACTCCAGTATTATTAACCGAGTGTATCAGCGGCTTGGATATCAATCCCAACGGTGTCTATGTCGATGTGACTTATGGAGGGGGTGGGCATTCCAAACCGATTTTAGACCGATTGACAGCCAAAGGGCGACTCTTCGGATTTGATCATGATGACCAGGCGGTAGCTAATACCATCGATGATGAGCGATTTGTATTTGTTAAGTCAAATTACGAATACGTCGCACATTTTATGTCCTACTATGGAGTAGGTCAGGTGGACGGTATACTGGCAGATCTCGGCGTATCATCATTTCATTTTGATGAACCATCGAGAGGGTTTTCATATCGATTTGACACGGACTTGGATATGCGGATGAATGAATCAATCTC
>JBCBIX010000034.1:0-24750 GCA_038523965.1 Bacteroidota bacterium | reverse complement strand
CCTCTCTGGCCTATCGGTATTATCCGTACGACTATAAGTACTACGAGAATCATCATCTCCCCATACCAGGGTAATCTTTGTACTTCCTGCTCTACACGCTGTGCTTCATCGGGTTTATTGAGTGATTGAAGGATGTAGATGTGATTCTCGTAGTACTTATAGTCGTACGGATAATACCGATAGGCCAGAGAGGCCCAGAAATCGGATTTCCTCCTGCTGGATTCGTCCTCATAAAAGGCAAAAAAATCACTGCTCACTTCGTAGAGCTCATTTGCAATGCTTCTGCTGATGGTGTAAATCTCGGCCAGACTATCAATGGTCGGTGTCTGAGATGTGGCGTCTGCGTACTCGATCTGAACATCTGAACCTTCCAATCTGGCAAGACTCTGCTCTACCTCTGCTTGTATCAGCTGATATTTCTGCTCATCTGCTAATGCGACAGCTTTAGGTTCGGATGGAATGATATGCTCATTGATCATGTAGGAAGCGAATTGTCTAAACTGCTCCAGATTGTTGCGTCGGTAGTACTTGTAGTAGAATTTATCGACCTGTTTAGGCTTTAGACGCATGAGGCCTTTTAGAATATCGAGCGCAGCCTCAAAGCTTTGGAAATCTGCCTTTTCGATGGATCGATTGATGAGTTCATAAAGTGAATTCTCAGTACTCGTCCGCCAGGCGATCCACTCCTGGGAGTTACGTCTCACTCTCATCTCATCATAGGTCAGGGGCAAGATCATAGGAGCTACTCTTCTTAGATGATCGACATCCATCTCTTGCACTGCGCCCATTACTCTGCGCAGATCAGCCTCGGTTACCTCATCAAGTAGATCGAGATACTGCATACTTAATCTTGCTTTTCCATCGAATGGATGATCTGTAGTTAGATCAAGAATTTCTCCCAGCTGATCTGGGGTGTATGCCGCTGACAAATTTTGCTTGACGTGACGGATATAATCGAGCGATTCGAACAACCTCTTAGAGGATCTACCTATATCCAGTATTTCATAGTCCGTCTTCATACCCTCATGATGGGATATCAGCTCTCCTGCGGAAGTCAGAAATAGCAACGTAGGATAACTTCCGACACTGTACCTTCGGGCCATTTGTGCACCAGAGCCATTGTCCTCCGCATTAATTTTGATAGAGATATACTCTTGGTTGAAGAAAGCTGCGACTTCTGAATTCTTGAAGGTGGTTTGATCCATTTGTTTGCAAGGTGCGCACCAATCTGTATACACATCTACAAACACAGCCTTCCCTTCGAGTGCAGCTCGATTGGCAGCTTCCGACCATTCGGCTTCGATAAAATTCACTTCTTGACCATGAATCACCTCTACTCCGAGGAGAAGGAATCCCAACAAGTAAACCAGCCCGCACATACCTCTGTCCATAGTTGTCTAAAGGTAGTCGATGATCATTTCAGGATGATCGCTTTATCATTACTTTACTATACTCGTTAAGATCTATGGGCGACACTTTTCAGAATCCGCAGGTAGCAGTGGCTACTCTACCGCATATCAGCAACATCGATTACCAGCGCCTCCACAAGGAATATCTGAGTACCCAGATCCTTGGAACGTCGTTATTCTGGGGTGTGGCCATAATCGGTGCCCTGGGCTGGACAATCTTTAACCGCGCTATCTATCCGAGTTGGATCAACTATGCAGGTCTACTACTCCTACTGGTTCTTGCGGGGCTGAGCTACATTTTCGATTTCGCTTTATATCGCCGCGCAGGCTATGCCCTAAGGGAGCACGATGTCATCTATCGCGAAGGGTGGCTATGGCGGAAGGTCACAGTAGTGCCGTTCAATCGTATCCAGCATGCTGAGGTAACCGAGGGACCTATCGACCGCCTATTTGGTCTCAGTCGACTCCATATCTACACTGCAGGAGGTTCGAGCAGTGACCTAACAGTGCCGGGCATCCGACCAGATGAAGGGGAGCGCATGAAGTACTACATCCTCAACAAGACGTCGATCGATGAGGAAGAGTGAGGTTTTTGCCGAGGCCAGACGACAGTCTCAGTGGGCGATTGTCTTTATCATCCTTCGCTTTGTAAGGAGATTGGTCAGTCAACTCTGGCCGATCTTGATCGCACTCTTTTTGGGTCGTGGTGGTGGAGGTACCTGGGAGCGTTATGAGGCGATCGCTTCGTTTTTCGGGGTTTTCGGTATGGTTGTCTCAGTCATTGCTTACTTCCGCTACTACTATCGCGTCTCGGATACAGAGTTGGTCATTCGAAAAGGCATCCTCAAGAAAACTAAACTGAACATCCCATTCGGTAGAATACAATCTATCAACTTCAGACAGACTCTTCTACATCGTCTCCTTCACGTGACAGAGTTGCGATTAGAAACAGCGGGATCCACTGGCGAGGAGACAAAGATTGATGCACTTTCTATACCTCTGGCTAATGATCTCCGATCACTGCTGCTGGCCAAAAAGCAGGAAGCTCTGGGAGAATCCATCCATAGCTCTGCACCAGGGATCGACTCCACGATCGAAGAACATGAGGAGACCATTCTGCGGCTGAGCAACCAAGACTTACTTCGCGTTGGGCTGACCCGTAACCATTTGGTCCCTATCGGAGTCGTTATGGGCTTGATGTTCTCGGCATCCATCTATGCCGCATCCTTTGGATACGAGCCATGGGAGTTTATCCAGCGGGGATTCGATCTTCGAGAAGAGGCGACGATGACACAATTGCTTCTGGCAGGAACGCTCATCATCGTGCTGACCCTGCTCGCATCATTGGCTCGGACGTTTCTGAATTATTATGACCTACACTTTTATCGCTCAGGAGAGCGATTCCAATCCATCCAAGGTCTGCTTACCAAAAAAGAGTTCGCCGCTAACGATCGAAAGGTTCAAATCCTCAACTGGGGCCAAAATCCTTTTGAAAAAATGTTGGGTCTAATAGACATCCGTTTTCGGCAAGCACAGAGCGGAGATGATCAAAACAAATCGATGCGCCTTGACATCCCCGGATGCGATGATGAACGATTATCCTACGTACAGACAGCATGGTTGGGATACACACCAAAACTGGCCGAAGAGAAACACCGGATTTCAATATCCTACTTCTATCACTTCGCGAAATACGTTATTCCGTTGGGGCTGATCATCATTGGACTTGTCATCTACTTCGGTGCTCCAGGAGCATGGGTTCCACCTTCGATAGTTTTGATTCTATTGGTCTCAGGTCGATGGATATCTTTCAAAAAGAAGAAGTACCTGTGGACAGATCGTGAATTGTATGTCGGTGGTGGACTTATCGGCCATCGTCACGCTTTACTCCCGCTGTATAAGATCCAGAATCTCAGCATCGTGCAGTCGCCCTACCAGTGGCGAAGAGGACTAAGTACGCTATTAGTCTATACCGCTTCAGGTACGATACATGTACCGTATATCGCTATCGAAAAAGCTACACAAATGCTTGATCAGTTTACTTTCAAGGTTGAGACATCACGGAGGGCTTGGATGTAGGCACTACTTTCGTCTGAACGCTACATTTGCCCATATTAATTGATGCAGATCACAGATATGGCAAAGAAAAAATCTACCACGCTGTCTTGGGATGCGTTTCAATCCTTGGGTAATCCGGAGAATGCACCAGAATTCTCCGAAACTGAAGATCAACCCAAGCCAGCAACATCAGCTAAGAGGGATCGCATACGTGTTTATCTTGAAAAAAAGGGACGCCGAGGGAAGTCAGTTACACTGATCAAAGGTCTTACGCTGGACCAAGATGACTTGTCTGCATTGGCGAAAAATGTCAAGTCATCCTGTGGTGTCGGTGGTGGTGTCGAGGGAGAACACATTATGGTACAAGGTGACCAGCGGTTAAAGGTCGTCAAGTATTTTCAAGAGCTGGGTTATACCGATGTGAAGAATGCAGGCTCATAACACCGAGATAGGACTCTTACCAAGATGACTCGTCAGTAATCTGATGTCCCACTTCACGTCTATCTAAACACATTGTCATTAGCATCTTAAGTCCTGCACGTTTGTACAGATGGATCGAGCATTACACAAGAAATTATCTATTATTGATCGCCTGAAAGGCGCTATTTATAATGGCCGTAAAGGCTTCTCGCCGTCAGGTTATTTGACTCATCAAAAGACTACTACACTATGCTGCCAGCAGTAATCGCTTGTTTCATCATCGGCTATTTGATCATTGTCTTTGAGCACCCGCTCAAACTGGACAAGACAGTACCCGCTCTGATCATGGGAGCCCTCTGCTGGGCATTCATCAGTCTTGGTCATCTCGATCTCTTCGATCATCATGGACATGCTGTACATAGCGATGACTACTATGGTGATCTTAAGAATGTACTTCTACACCACGTCGGAAAGACCGCAGAGATCTTGATCTTTTTGATCGGTGCGATGACCATCGTAGAACTCATTGACCTGCACAAGGGGTTCTCCGTCATCACAAATCGAATCAGCACAAACAGCAAGAAAACCATGCTGTGGTTGATCTGCATATTGGCATTCTTCCTATCTGCCACCTTGGATAACTTGGCATCAACAATTGTCTTGGTGTCCTTACTGAGGAGGTTAGTACCTGATCGTACTGAGCGACTCTGGTTTGTCTCGCTGGGTGTTATCGCGGCGAATGCTGGTGGAGCCTGGTCTCCTATCGGTGATGTAACAACCACGATGCTTTGGATAGGCCAAAAAGTGAGTACAGGAGGATTGATTACGAAGCTGGTACTTCCTTCGATCGTCTGCCTTGCTGTTCCAACATTCATCGCATCCTTTCTTCCAGCCTTCAAGGGAAATATTACGATTCCACCAGGAATGGAGAAAAAAAGTGAATCAAGTACCGATGTCCTAAGTAGTCAGACAATGCTAATGGTAGGTATCGGTGGTCTCATCTCAGTGCCCATCTTTAAGTCGATCACACATATGCCTCCATATATCGGTATGATGCTGGCCCTGGGTATTGTCTGGTTGGTTTCAGAATACATACACCCTGAGGAAGACTTCACAGAGGAACGCAAGCACCTTTACAGCGCTCATACTGCCCTATCGAGGATCGAGATGAGCAGCATCCTCTTTTTCTTAGGTATCCTGATGGCTGTTGGCTCTTTGGAGTCTCTTGGCGTTCTTCAGCGACTTGCCGAAAGCTTGGATGCCGCAGTGCCATCACAAGATCTGGTGGTGATGATCTTAGGTGTCTTTTCAGCCATCATTGATAATGTTCCCTTGGTTGCTGCATCCATGGGTATGTATAGTTTCCCGATCGATGACCGAATCTGGCATTTCATCGCTTATGCCGCGGGAACAGGAGGTAGTATGCTGATTATTGGTTCCGCAGCAGGAGTTGCCGCCATGGGGATGGAGAAAATCGACTTTATCTGGTACCTCAAGAAAATTTCGTGGCTCGCCGCCTTAGGATTCTTAGCTGGGGCAGGTGTATTCATCGTTTTGACAGCAGCGGGATTGTAGTAGAGGATGGCTTATGACCCTTATCTCCAAGAGCGCATCGACCAGAACCTGAATCGGCGTAAAGTCGAGTATGTGTCTAAAAAGATGATGGGAGGTCTATGCTACATGGTGGATGACAAAATGTGCATCGGTATCATGTGGCAAAAAGAAGGATACCCACATCAGATCATGGCAAGAATCGGCGCTGAGGCAATGATAGATGCACTGACCCTTGAGGGTGTCCACGATACCATGTATAACGGGCGATCACTTAAGGGTTACGCTTTTATCGATGAGAATGCGATAGATACTGATGAACAGTTGGATTATTGGATCCAATTGGCACTGGACTATAACCCGCTCGCTAAGCTCAGCAAAAAGAAACGAAAGAAGACCTAACTACTTCTGCCAGTTGAACGTATATGATAGGAAGGTGCTGTAAGCATCCCCTCGTTCATCCTTGTTCATGAAGTAAACATCTATGTCGATCGGCTCTTCGTTATCCTTAGCCGCACTATCGAAGATAAACTCAATCTTTCCTGACTCTCCAGGGGAGATTCCTCCTTGGGTCCACTTGGCCTCCGTGCACTCGCAGGTGGATACGATATCAATCTCGACATCCTCGGATGAGATATTCGTAAATGAAAACGAATCCGCTCTTTGATCTCCTTTTTTGATTGTACCTAAGTCAATGGTCGTGCGGTCCCACTCCACGATTGATGAAGCTGATTGGGCCTGGATCATGAAAGGTAGGAGCAAGAATAAAATGCAAAAACGGTTCATGATGATATATTAGAACAGCTATAAGACGCGAAGATGTAGTGGTTCGTATGAACTTCCATGAGAATTAAAACTTGATTAAGAATTACGCTGTCTCAGGAGCGCCAGCGACTCGGAGATACTCGGTGTTATATCAATCTGGTTGTACCCTTTCACATTAGGGTCTTTTACCTTACTTTTGCAGCCCGAATTCTGAGAAGCGCAGGATTTGTAGTGAAAACAGATGGCCTCGTAGCTCAACTGGATAGAGTACCTGACTACGAATCAGGCGGTTACAGGTTCGACTCCTGTCGAGGTCACCCTTTGCTTTAATTATGATCATCCGTCGAGTCCGCTCGACACAACGACCACTGGCGACATGTCTAAGGTATGCCAACTAACAGGAAAGCGCCCTATCGTAGGGAACAACGTCTCGCACTCGAATCGCAAGACGAAGAGAAGATTCGAGCCTAATCTTCACAAAAAGAGATATTACATCCCTGAGTTAGACAAGTGGGTGACACTGAAGTTGACTACAAGCGCCATGCGCAACATCAATAAATTAGGGATCTATGAATACCTGAAGGAGTGCCAAGCGAAAGGACACGCCGTCGATATAGATCTCACCGCTAAATCATAACCGTTATGGCTAAGAAATCTAAAGGAAATCGCATGCAGGTCATCCTCGAGTGTACAGAGCATAAGAGCAGTGGAATGCCAGGCACATCGAGATATGTGACTCAGAAGAATCGGAAAAATACTCCTGATCGATTGGAGATTAAAAAGTACAATCCGATCTTGAAGAAATATACCGTACACAAAGAAATAAAGTAAGATGGCTAAAGTATCGAAGAATGCAAGGGTGGCCCAACGTGCCGCCAACGCAGGGTCAGGAAGAGATTTTGTCAAGGTTGTTGCCAGTATCAAGAACCCTGACACAGGTAAGTACTCTTACAAGGAGGTGATGATCCATAAGGATAAGGTCAAAGAATACATGGCTCAGTACAAGTAGTCATAGACGAATTAAGTAGAGAGATTTTATTGAGAGAGGCTTTTCCTTTGATAAGGGAAAGCCTTTTTTGTAGCCCATCAACGGTAGTCCATGAGCTTTTTCAACAAGTTTTTTACCAAAAAGAAAGAAGAGGACCTTCAAGAAGGACTTGAAAAGACAAAAACTGGATTCTTTGATAAGATTTCAAAGGCAGTAGCTGGCAAAAGTACGGTCGACGAAAGCTTCCTGGATGAACTCGAACATATACTCATCCAATCAGACGTCGGACTCGATACGACGATCAAAATCATCGAACGATTAGAGCAAAAGGTTGCCGCAGATAAGTATATCAATACAAATGAACTGAATGATATTCTGAGAGGAGTCATCGTTCAGCTCCTGGCCGAGAACAATACTGAAGATATCGACGACTTCGATCTTCCAGAAAAGCGGCCATATGTACTATTAGTGGTTGGTGTTAACGGCGTGGGCAAAACCACTACTATCGGAAAGCTGGCCCATCAGTACACTCAACTTGGTCATAAAGTCCTTTTGGGGGCCGGAGATACGTTTAGAGCAGCGGCCGTAGACCAATTGAAAATCTGGTCCGAGCGTGTAGGTTGTGACTTCTATAGTAAAGGTATGAATACTGATCCCGCGGCTGTGGCCTACGAGACAGTCCAATATGGTCTGAATAATGGTCACGACCTTATCATCATCGATACTGCAGGACGGCTCCATACCAAGACATACTTGATGAAGGAGCTTACCAAAATCAAAAATTCGGCGGACAAAAAACTACCAGGATCTCCTCATGACGTACTTCTGGTACTTGATGCAACAACTGGTCAGAATGCGATCGAGCAAGCAAAACGATTTACCGAAGCAACGGAGGTCACATGTTTGGCGCTGACTAAATTAGACGGGAGCGCTAAAGGAGGCGTGGCCATCGGAATCTCCGATCAGTTCAAGATTCCGATCAAATACATCGGTGTGGGCGAAGGCATCGACCACCTCCAGGTCTTTAATAAGAAGGCATTCGTAGAGAGCCTTTTTAAGTAGTCCGACTACCCTGTGAAAGCTTGGAAGTTTACTGATCGTCGCTTCCCGAACTATCGGATTCGAGATCTGAGACTTCGATAATTGTCTCTTGGCCTTCGATCTTAATTCTTATCGAGGTCACCCCTCTATCCATCATTGCCAATGGCACATACTTCCTATACGTGCCTTTGTTTTCGTGGTATCGATCCACAAGCTTGATGATCGCATCATGCTTGCTATCAAGGAGCTCCAGAGAAACCTCACCTGGTACTTCCAATCTATATATGATTTCCTTGTACGAGGGTTGATTAGAACCCTTTTCCTCTTCTGGACCCAATAGACTAAGCAAAGGTGGCAGAGGTGTCTGTTGCTTCTTTTTAAGTGACTCTCTGAGCTTCAAAGCTCTATTTACTTCGCCGCCGACGATATTCTGTATGCAATCTTCGATAGATGCCTCTAATTCGGCGTCTCCACCGATGGTAAACCCTGGCATGATCACTATGGACTCTCCTGCCACAAAACTAATAGCACGACCACCTGAGAGAGTATTAGCAGACATCACATCTTTACGAGCACTGTAGTTGTCCTCTGGTAAGGAGCTATATCCGAGCTGCAGATAATCCTGCGCACAATCATTGACAGCTACCTCAGTTCCTACACAATCGCAGTCTGCCGTCATCACATCATGCACTGTAAAGGGATCTCCATCATCGCAGGGTGTGCCTTCTGGTCCGCATCTTACAGCACTAAAAAGTGCTTTACTAAAACCTGAACATTGGCTGTGGCCGTGATTATCCAGTGCAGTGATCAGGATGTGCCTTGCTGCCACGTCTCCAAAATTAGGTCCAACAAAACCATCATAGTCAATTGACCCAGGTGCCTCATCCCAATCATAAATGCCAACCTGCGACCAATTAAATCCATCCATCGAGTAATCGATCGCAACAGCCTTGAATCCTCGGTTAGTAACTCCGGGTGCATTGTAGTTCCAGATCTTGCTGTTGCGAAGTTTGTATGTCCCCCCCAGATCATAATGGATCCAATGTCCAGAACCTCTAAGCGGATTGATATTCGGTCGAGGTGAACAAGACAACCATGATGCCTCCGGGCGTATATCCAAATTGTCCGTAGTAGCGCATGACTGGGTGGCCACAAATTGTGCAGCTGGCTCTGTACAGTCTTCAGCTGCGCAAGGTGTTCCAGCACATTCACAGAATTCATTGAATTGATCGTTATCCGTGAAGGGGTCACCATCATCACAAGGGGTGCCGAGGCTCACGCACGGAAGGTCACATCCATAATCGTACAGGTAGAAGGATGGAAATCGCTTCCAATGGTCACTGTCGTAAAACGATGGACGCCAGTACAACAAGAAATGATCCCTCCAGCTATTCTCTTTGTGTCTGAACTCATAATAGTAATACTGACCTGCGCTCAGCTGAACGTTCGTTAGAGTCTGCGAGGCATACTTTTCATGCTCTGCCACGCTGGTTCCTCCTCTTATCTCTGCAAAGTGGGCTTCCTTGTTTGCCTCTGTATCATCACTACTCAAGTAGAACTCTGTGTAGTTATCACCTGTGATGTTAAAGTCGTATTGACCAGTTGTTGGTACCGTGAGGTATCCTTGAACATAGGACCCATACTGATCACGCGAGCTAAACTGAAGAGGACCTTGGGCGCCTTTGAGTTGCTCTTTTCGTGTAGGCATCAGAGGAAATATTGGGCTATTCTCCAAGTCACTGATCCGAGAACCTCCGATCGAATCGTAGTAGTACGCATCGACTTTCATTCGTTCTCCGATGCACTCATTGCTGGTAGGGTACTGTCCTACACAGTTGCAGTATCCATCTTCAATATCATTCGTAGTGGATGCATTGCCGTCATTACATGGGGTTCCTCGACTTGGGCACTCATTCGAACATCCGTAGGCATTCAGATACTGGAAGTCGATGATTAGCCAATCGTCGTTATTCAACCAAGACGTTTTCCAAAATACCTGTACATGATCACCCCCTGTACCTTCATGGTGATAAAGCTCAAAGTAGTAGTAGGTATCCGAGGCGAGACTGATCGTATTGCTCGTCTGAGAAGGATATTTATCATGATCATTGTCGCTCGTCCAACCATCAATCTCAGCGATCAGTTGAAGGTTTTGCTTAGACTGGTCAGTGCTTAGATAAAATAACGTTTCGTCATCACCAGTGATATTGAACGTCGCTGTGCCCGCCTGATCTGTTGAGATGAAACCTCTGATGAACGAAGAATACCGATCATCATAACTATTCGGGGTGTTGAGCGAGCCGATCATCTTGCTACCACTGGGATGATCCGGAAAATCTTCAGAAGAAAACAAGTCCCCAAAAGAACTATCATACATGTCATTCCAATACTTCCATTCTACGGCACCAGACACACCTACGCAGTTCTGACTTAATGCTTTATTCGTAGAGAGCGTTAGGAGTGATATCACGAATACAATCGATGTGGTCTTCATGAGTGTGTATTAATAGGTGAGACAGTCTAATGGATGATTTTGGGAACAGATCTGGGTTCCGGCGAAGTCCATAAACCCTATCGGATAGTTTCCTGCTGAATAGCTGTAGAAATTGCCAAGATTTGGTAGGACATAACACAAATCGGATGGGCTAATTCCATACCACAGCGCGAGCTCGGCATAAAATTCGTCAGTAGATACAGCGGGTATGAAGTTGCCTCGATTAGAGACATTAAGTGGATTTTCGTCGAGGTTAAGTCGTGCGTAGGAACCATAGATAGATCGCCCCTTAACTGCTCCACCCATTACCATATGATTACCTCCCCATGCATGGTCGGAGCCCTGCCCGTTAGATGTCGTTGTACGAGCGAAGTCTGATATGGTAAAGGTTGTCACCTTATCAGCGATCCCAAGATCAAAGGTTGCGTCATAGAACTCCTTCATCGCTCGGCTAACTTGCGGAAGCCTTTCCGCTTGTTCAGAGAGGAGATTATCATGCATATCCCATCCTCCCATATCGAGAAAGAAGATTTGTCTCTTGGCACCAAGCTCATTTCGAATACTCATCACCTTAGCAATGGCGGCAAGATCCTGACTGATGTTAGTATCACTAAATGAAGAGGATAGACTTGGCGCCTTGGCGAGAGCCTCTTTGAACAATTCAAACGACTGTATAGCGTCGGTAGTAAGCCCTCCGATCGTCTGTTGCAATAGGTTTTGGTATGTGTGGGTCACCATGTCGCTGATTGCAGTATTTCGTATTTCGCTTAACACGCCGGCATTACCATAGGAGCGAATCGGGTCAAAACCTACATTATCCGCACTTAGGTTATTACTGATGGCATACTCTACGACATTTTGTCCGGTCTGAAATCTATTTTTCCCATCGAGAGAAATGTTCATTGATACAGCTTGGAAGTCGTTTTGAGCGTGTAGAAGATCCGCCATCCGGCCTCCAACGCCAAGTGCGTCTCTGCTCTGTGGTACAGATGTCATCCACTGCATACGCTGATCATTGTGCGAATAGATTCCCAAGGGCTTTTTCTTCATATCATTCTGATAGTCAGCCTTGTTAGCCAATGGTTCTACCAGAGTTCCTATGTTCGATATGAAAGCAAGCTTGTTGGTCTCGAACAGTTGCTTCACTTCTGACATACCTGGATGCACAGCGAAACTTCCATATGGAGAGGCAAAACTCCCGTGACCCGTAATATTCGCCGCCGTGAGAGGTAGGATATCTGAGTGCGCCAATGACAAATCTGTACGCAGATCGACATACTCTCCATAGCCACCATCACCCCCAGGAGAGTTGTCATATGGCATGAGCACGTTGTACGAATCGATACCTCCTGAGAGAAGGATACACACCAGGGCCTTATAATCATCAGCTGACTCGAGATCTGAGTTAGACCCTGTCGCACCATTTATCGCTCCCAGTTGAACGAGGCTGTTGATCAAAGTTGCTGAGCCCATGGCTCCACAGCCCACATTTCGGATGAATTTGCGTCGCTTCATTCTTCTTTACGTTTTAGCGGTTAATGAGATAGTCAGGAGATGCCATGACTAAGAACACTGCCATCTTGGCGACATCGTCGGGATCCTCGTCATAGTTTTCCAAGGCATTGACCAGGATCTGAACACTTGTAGGATTTAGATTACCATGTACGAGAAGGACATTCAAATGATCGACTAAAAACGGGATCTCACCCTCATCATCTGCCAACGAAGTGAGATACGTGAAGTCTAAATCAGGACGCTCGCCTGACTTGAATGCTTCATCGTCGAAGTAGGACTTATAGTCAACTACATCTCTGTTATCATTCAGATAATCATTAAACAGATTAAGATATCCGACTTGGGTCTGGGCATTAACGATCTGAAACTCGGGTGCGTAGTAGCCATTTTCCATGACTGGCCCATTCGGTTGGAAGCCAGGTTCGAAGAAGTTAAAAACAGTCTGTGCATGCAGTGGCCGCTGTTCAACCTCATCGTAGATACGACTCATCGTATTGCGATACACTCCTCCCTCAGCTGTTAGATCCAATGCTTTGAGAAGATGCATGTAGCGTAAAAATGGTTCTCTAAGCATACCAGATCCAGGCATGGCGATATTTTGACAATCTCTGGCCTCTTTATCAAGTAAAATCGCACGTACCACTGCTCCAAGGTCACCACGAACACCATTCCCATTGTCATTAAATACTGTTGCCACACGGGCGACATAATCTGGACTCGGATTGGACTTGATCAATCGTTGGATCAGTCGGTAGGCCAAAAACGGGCCCACATTCGGATGTGCGGCAAGACCATCAAGAGCAGCATTGATATCACGATAGCCACCATCAGGATAGACTGGGTGATCTGGGATTGAGACGTTCAAGAAATTCTTTGGACCCGGCTCATGTGCATATACAACAGTACGTCCTTGTACCTTGAACGGGTGATACTTGATAGGTTCTGTATAACTCCAATAAGACTCGGACCGATCGCCGAAGTATTCGCTCTCAGGCCACGAGAACCCTGTAAATACACCGGATAATTGTTCGATGTCGTACTGATCATAAGTAGGTATCGGTACGCCCTGGGCATTCTTTTTCTCAGTTCCATCGAGGTTCAGTTCAAAAAGACCGATCGAGAATAGCTGCATGATTTCTCTGGCGTAGTTCTGATCGGGGAATATTTTTTTGGTTGTGAGTGTATCTGTCGCTGGGTTATTGATAAAGGTCAGGTAGGACGCCATCGCTGGATGGTAGGTAATGCTGTCGAGAAGGGTCCGGTAGTTAGCGAACGCATGATCTAAAAGCATATCATAGTAGTCCGTGAGCGCGTATGGATTATTGTCAAAATCACTCTCTCGGGAGATAACAAAGATCTCGCTTAAGGCAAGTGCAACTCGTTGTCTCAAGGCATCATCACTGGTCATCGCGTACTGAAACCAAGCGATATCAAAGTACCAGTCATCGAGGCGCACCTCCCTAATGGTAAGATCAGGGAGAGTGTCGTGACGTGTTAGATTGATACTATCTGTGCGGGCCTGATGAAGATCGTAGACATAGTCCTGCAGTGACCAAGGACGAGGCATCGCCATCTGATCATCAATCCATTGCTCAAAACTCTGCTGGGACAAATCGACAATATCTTGATAGCTACCGCCAAATGAGGCTTGAGATAAAAAGCGCGAAGCGCTGCTGAGATTTGGCAGATACCCTGTCGCCATCAAGGTCCGCTCGCCAGTACCATCATTAGAACTGGAGTTAACGACTACGCCGTCAAAGTTACCTTGCCCGATCTGCGTCTCTTGAGCAAAGAGGAAGATCATAGACAGGCAAAAAACCAAGGTGCAGTTGACTCGATTTAATAGTGTCATGTTTTCATGTTTCTGGTCAGGGGCCGATCACTACCTCCGCAGGATCTCTATATCAAGATGTGATTATCAACGTCCTACCCCTATGCCAAGGATACCACCCAAGTGGTTTGTCCAGGCACAGCGGTCCAGATAGTCTATAGGACTAATCTTGTTAAATCTTAGTGTCTCAGGTAGGTGATTGACAAGGAGATCTCCCTGTACCTCTCAAAGATATCAGTCGACAATCTCGCCCTAATAAGAGGTAACCCTAACAGTCACTTTAATCCATGATTTGTCCTGCAAAACATCAAATCAACGTCTCATGAAGCGATGAAGGGAATCGCCTGTTAGACAAAAGCTTTTGGCTTCTTGGTAAGAATGACAACACCAGCTACACCAACCAAAAAAATGCCAATGGATATGAACTGTGCCTGGGATAAATCCAAACCCAGATATCGCGGATTCACACGTATGAATTCGATCAAGAATCTTTCGATACTCATCAAGATGGCGTAGATGAAAAAAATCATCCCTGCAATTTGTACTCTCTTTCGGAGCACCCATAGAATCAAGAAGATCATGAAGCTGACTACGATCTCATAGATCGGCGTAGGAAATACTGGAGGACTTAATCGACGACAATATTTATCTGTGCAGCCTTCTATGGCAACTCCCTGATTGAGCACATTATTGGGATAATCGTAAGCCCACATCCAATCAGGAAATACAAACCAGCCTGGCTTAGCCAATTCATTGACGATACCCCAGTCTCCATCTCCTGAAAAATGGCATCCCATCCTACCGATACCGTAGCCAATAATCAAAGCTGGTGCAATCGCGTCCATCACATGGATCGGATTGATACCGTGCCTTTTGACATAAATGTAGTTGGCAACGAAGGCCAATATCAATCCACCGTAAATAGTCAGCCCACTACCTGAGGTCAGCTGTCCGATGGGGTCCTGCCAAAAGGAATCCATATTTTCTAAAATCGAAAAAAGCCTCGCCCCCAGTAGACCAAAGATGGCGGCGATGATGGTGATATCCCCAACTCTCTGAGAGGGCATGATGAGCTTCGACGTGGTTTTGGGTGTATCCAGTTTTCCTTTCAATCCGTTCCAATAGGAGAATCCACCAAAAAGTAGAGCCCCAAGAATAGCAAGAGGCCAGTTTCCCTGAGCGGAAAAAACGTAACCCGCAGCATCTTCTTGAAAGACATCAAAATCTTGAAGGATGCCTGGTACTTTTAGTCCCACGACCAAACCAAACAGCGCATTGCCAATGACCTCTCCCCACCTGGGACCAGCACCTACAGTCTCCTGGACGGTAACTCCCTGAAGCAAGCCTTGCTTCTCCTTGCGGCGCAACTCGATGTGTAGGATATACGCGGCCACAAAAAATGCAGCACCTAACAGTAACCCAAACATCTGAATAACAGATGTGGCATTATCACGAGCAGTACCAAACAAATCGTGAAGCAAATAGGACAGGTTAGGATACATGACATATTGTTATACGGGCACAAGGTAAAGTCACGTAACGGATCACCCTACTACAGTCAAGAGTAATCAGGTAGTACTTGACAGCATATTAACATGGTTTTTATGACGGTATGGCTTTTGCACTACGTTAGGATAATGCATTGACCGAAGTGAAAACACTTACCCTCATCCGCAGCTTGATGGTGATTCTTACCATCTCATTTTGTCAGCCGATGTTTGGCCAGGCGACTAACGATGAGTGCCTGATTGCAACATTTATCGACGATGTCGCGGATTTCTGTTCTGGTGAGTCTGCATTCTCTAATGTTGGATCAACCTCCAGTGCAGATCCAGTTCCTGGATGCTGGGGTCAAGGGTACGAAGAGGCTGATGTCTGGTTCTCATTCAGGCCTCGTGCAGGGGGGCTTCTAATTCGTTTGTTTGGAGAAAGGACAGGCAGTAGTAATACATTGGACAACAGTGCTTTGGCTGTGTATACCGGTAGCTGCTTTGGCCTCGAAGAGGTGCTATGTAGTGATGTAAACGAAGGGCAGCAAGACATTTTAGAACGGCAGATCACAGACGTTACGATCGGTGCAACCTATCACGTGAGGGTAAGCTCCGCGGCCTTGACAGCTGGTACATTCGAGCTATGTATTCAGGAATTCAATCCCGTCCCAGTACCCGAATCAGACTGCCCTACTTCAGTGGTACTCTGTGATAAGTCGGGATTCTTTATCGAAAATTTGAACTCCATCGGAGACCTCAGTGAAGAGCTTGGAGGTTGTTTGGCTATAGGTGGAGAGTCCGCGTCCGCTTGGTATACATGGGTCGCAGCGACAACTGGTAGCCTGACATTCACACTCACGCCGACAAGTCCAGACCCCCAGGAAGACCTTGACTTCGTAGTGTATCGACTGCCAAACGGTGTTAATGACTGTTCAAGTCGCGAGATCGTTCGCTGCATGGCTACCGGTGAAGGGATTGGGGATGGTATTTGCTTTGGACCAACAGGTCTTCGCGCAGGTGCCTCAGACATTAGTGAGGAAGCTGGTTGCCAGGATGGCGATGACAGTTTTCTGGCGCCTTTGGATATGGTAGCTGGAGAATCTTACGCCTTGGTGGTCAATAACTTTAGCCAGTCTGGTTTTGGCTTTACGATAGAGTTTGGAGGAACAGGTGAATTCTTGGGGCCTGAACCTGATTTTGATATTATCGCTATAGACGGCTTCGCTTGTGATCAGGTCATTAATTTCAGAGACCTCTCCGTCGCTAACACAGATCAGATCGCTACCTATGAATGGAACTTCGGAGAAGGAGCTGTCCCTCAGACAGCAACTGGACCAGGGCCGCATGATGTGATCTATGAAACGTTTGGTGATAAGCTTGCGGCACTTACCATCACTACCGAAAGAGGATGTCAAGTAACTGATATTACCGATGTGTCTATCGAAAGATGCTGCATGGACAACACCCTCACAGTAGATGCTCAACTCGTCGATGCATTGTGTCCCGGAGAACAGTTTGCCGATATCGCGCTCATCGCCGGCAGCGGTACACCCTTCTATCTCTACAGCGTGGATGGAAGTCCGTTCTTGGCTAATAATGTGTTCACTGACTTGACAGAAGGAAGTTATAATCTCAGTATCGAAGATGCCAAAGGATGTATAGGAACGGGAACATTTGAGATCACCCCGGTTCCAGAGGTAACATTAGTGTTAACAGCGGATATGGACACTGTTCTATTGGGCGAAGGGACCTCACTCTTGGGTGTTGCAACTCCAGCTAACCCAAGCTATATCTATAGATGGTCCCCAGACCAGGGCTTGAGTTGTATCGACTGCCCTAATCCGGATGTCGTACCTCCAGGTCAGACGACATATACACTGACTGTCATAGATGAAGATGGTTGTGAGACATCAGAGGACATTACACTATTCACTAATGACATCAAGAATGTGTATTTGCCAAATGCGATAAGCCTTAACGCAGAAAATGCACTTAACGAACGATTCAGACTTTTTGGAAATGTAGCAATCCAGACTGTCGAATTCATAAATGTCTACGACCGATGGGGAAATCTCGTCTATGAGGAGACTAATGTAGATATCAATCAGCCGTCCTATCTCGGCTGGGATGGGACCTTCGATGGTGAGGCAGTGTCACCAGGAACATATGTCTGGGTGACTAAGATTCGATTCTTCGATGGGGAGGAAAGGACTATAGCTGGAGATGTCATGATCTTCGAGTGAGATGAGCTGGATGATTCGCATGGTTGTTGTGCTTTTACTATTGCCATTGCTGGCGTGTGAAAGAGAGTCACCTACTGAGATGCCGACTGATTTTGATCCAGACCGTCAAGTTGCCACTGATGTTCGGATGATCTTTAGTGATTCTGCGCAGCTTCAGTTTATCATCCAAACACCACGTTTAGAAACTTATGTCACCGACAAGGTGGTCATAGAAGAATTTCCTCAAGGAATCTCGATCCAATTCTACGATGAGAACAAAGTAATTCAATCTTCCATCTCGGCAGAACGAGCAGTACGTAAGAGTGCTCTGGGCCTAATGGAACTCGAAGGGAATGTGAGGTTAGAGAATGCTGCACATGATGTACTCATTAGTCCTAAGATCCTGTGGAATGAAGTAGACCATACCCTTTCTACAGCTAAATACATCCAACTCATCCGTTCGGCAACTGGAGATACGCTACACGGCTTTGGATTTGAGGCAAAGGATGATTTTTCACGATTTCGGATCACAAAAGCGACAGGCAAGCAACGGTACAATCCCTAACCCTAAGTCATAAAAGACCAGAGCTTAAAGGGAAGAGGGAGGACTAAGCACCCCGTGTACTTTATCTTTATGTATCGCTAATACTTGCATGATGATCCGTATCCTACCCTTGCTCTTATCATTCTGCCTCATGGGATGTCCCGCGTCCTTAGGTGATTTAATCGAAGCTCCGTTATCCAATGCCGATATCGCTTCTGGTCTCAAAGAGGCCCTGAATCTCGGCACCGATGAGGCCGTTGACTTTCTCGCAGTCAAGGATGGTTTCTACAAGTCCGTTTACAAAATCTATCTACCCGAAGAAGCACGAGAGGTTACGGACAAGCTGAAGGTCATTCCCGGATTCAGCAATGTAGAAGAGATCATTCTTGAACGAATCAATCGAGCAGCCGAAGATGCCGCTAAAAGTGTTGGCCCCATCTTTCTCAATAGTATCCGAGATATGACAATCAATGATGCTCTTGGGATACTGATGGGGGAGAAAGATGCTGCTACAGGATATCTGCATCGCACGACTAATGACCAACTCTATGGACAATTTCAGCCGATCATACTCGAATCACTCAATAAGTTTAACGCTGTTGACTACTGGGCAGATGCCGTAAATACGTACAACAAGATACCTCTCATCGGTGGTAACGTCAACCCAAGATTAGATGACTATGTCACTCAGGAGGCTCTCAAGGGCCTGTTCTCTTTAATTGAAAAAAAGGAAGAAGGCATCAGAACGGATATCAACCAACGAGTCACACCTCTGCTGCAGAAGGTATTCCAGAAGCAAGATCCCACTTAAGCTATCAAGTACACCTCCTACCCTCCTCATGTCGAGCGACTAAACTATTTCAGTCATGGATTAGGAGCTATTGCATTGATCCTATGGGCTCCTTTGGGACTGAGCGTAGCACATGTCATTGGTACACCATTGACCATCGGTGTTAGCATTTTTATTCTTGGACTCTTGTCGATGTTGGTCTCTTCCACCATGTATCACTATGCAGTTGATGCAGAGAGAAAGTGGTTTTGGAAGCGCGCAGACCACATCTGTATCTACTTCGCCATAGCTGGATCTTATACCCCATTTATCATCCAGTATCTCTGGACACCCGGAGGAATCACTCTCCTGATTGCCATGTGGACGATGGCTGTATGTGGTGTGATTTTTAAAGTTTTCACCACTGGACGTCTGAGGCTATTATCTACGCTGATGTATGTTCTTATGGGGTTGAGCATACTATGGGTATCTCCAGAGTTTTTTCCAGTCGTTCCAATGAAAATCAAACAACTCCTTGTCGGCGGAGGCCTATCATATCTCATAGGGGTTATCTTTTATCTGATGAAATCATGGGACTATCACCATCCCGTCTGGCATCTATTTGTGTTAGTCGGGGCAGGATCACACACCCTTGCAGTGTGGCATTCGCTTCAGGTATGATTCGCCGGATGACTTTGGTCCTTTTCGTCTGTGTTCTGGGAGGGTCAATACATGCTCAAGCGAAAGAAATCCAAAGACTTGGGCAGTCCTTTTTAGAGGCTGCTCTCGCTCGATCTGATACGCAGCCCTTCCTGGACTCCTTGTCCCGAATCGAACATCGAATACTGGCTTCAACCCTTATTAGTGACAGTGAAAAGATCGTCTTCTGGGTTAATGTCTACAATGGATATGTGATTCATCTCCTCGTAGAAGACCCCTCGCGCTTTTCCAAGAAGAACAAATTCTATAAGAAACGTTGGCTCACTATCGCTGGTCATCGAATTAGCCTGGATCAAATAGAACATCAAATATTACGAGGAGGACAATGGAAATATGGACTGGGCAAAGTCAAGTCAGCATTCAGACCAAAATGGGAACGTCAACTTCGGGTCACCAACATTGATCCTCGAATCCATTTCGTCCTAAACTGTGGTGCCATGAGCTGCCCAGCAGTCGACATATTGAGACAAGAAGGATTAGAGAATCTACTCCAACGGAAAATGATATCATATCTACAAGAACATACGATCGTTGATGAAAGTGATAACGTGGTGATCACAACTCCATTAATGTCCTGGTTTAGAGGTGACTTTGGAGGAAGATCAGGAATCAAGGATCTACTTAAATCCATTTACATTATCCCGCCAGACATGAATCCAAAGATTAAGTGGGAATCCTACGACTGGACCATGAAGATCCCGCTAAAGTAGTAGGCTTAGTAATCTGCATGATCAACGCTTACTACGAGCAAGACTGAATTTCTCATTCACCTGCGATATTTTCATATGTATATTTGGTTGATAATGTGCTTTTTATGAGAAAATTAGCATGTCTACTCATCTGTATCACGTCATACATGGTTTCGTGTACAGACTCGGATGCAATCGAAGAGACAGAGATCAGGAGTACGCCGTACTTTCCTCTGCGCATAGGATCGACTATCGACTATCAGATTACTGAGGTGATCTATCGCAACGAAGGTCAACAGATCGATACGATCCGATCTCAACTTCGCGAATCCATCACAGGGCAAGCACTAAACGAAGCTGGAGACACGATACACATTATCGAGCGTCTCAGCCGCCCAAATGAAAATGCCTCCTGGTCGCGACTGTCTAACCATCGTATTCTGATTAACGATAATCAGGCTTTACGCACCGAAGGCAATCAGACATTCATCAAACTCAGATTACCGATCGAGACAGGAGAGGAGTGGAATGCCAATGCGTTCTTTGATGATCGAGCCCTCATTGATATTGGAGGAGAGAGCATCGACTACTATAAAGGTTGGACGTCACGTTATCAAAATCGCCAAGATCAAGTGAAGATCTTAAATCAATCCTACTCGGATATCATCGAGGTTGAATTAGCAAGTACAGAAAATCGGTTAGAACTGCGCCAGGCAAATGAACTCTATGCCGCGGGGATCGGACTCATATATCGCGGGGTGAACGTATTGGACACACAGTGCTTTGACGACTGTGCCGACGTACCATGGGAAGAGAAGGCGGAGCAGGGTCATATCTATCGACAAGAGATAATCGATTATAACTAATATGCTGTACCAGGAAGAATTTGTCGCTGTTGGCACCATCCGCAAGGGGCATGGATTTAGAGGCCATGCCAGGA
The DNA here is from genome assembly GCA_038523965.1 of Bacteroidota bacterium. GTDB lineage: Bacteria > Bacteroidota > Bacteroidia > Chitinophagales > Saprospiraceae > JAJRXG01. The sequence goes on along the minus strand of JBCBIX010000034.1, from coordinate 3,304 downwards.
TAGAGGTCGATGACCAGTACGAAGCTGATTTCGAAAAACAGAAGTTTCTCTTTTTGATGATAGATGGATATCCGGTGCCATTCCGGATCACAGAGTCGACCCAACAACGACATCACCTTATCAAGCTGGAGCACATTGACAGCCCAGAAGAACTAATTAAATATCATCAGGCGTCAATATATCTTTTGGCCAGAGATGTAAGTTCTGTCGCTCAGACAACACATGCTCCAGCTTTGGAAGGCATGACACTCATCGATTCAACAAGTGGATTAACAGGCCTTATCACCCAAGTAGAGGAGTATCCACAGCAGGTGATGGCCACTATTGTAATCAACGACAGTACTCACTTGGTACCTATCCATGAAGACTTAATCAACGATATCGATATGGATAACATGACGATATCTATGGCTCTGCCTGAAGGACTGCTGGATCTATGAAAGGACAGTAGCCACGCCCTCTTTGGCAGTTCGGTTATTGAGGAAATCCTCCTCTCCCTTACCTGTCACTTGGAGGCCATTGCGATTCTCCCGAAGTGTACGAGAGAAGAGAGATAACTCCTTGTCTGTTAGAAACTGCCATACCAATCCTCCCCAGGAGTTATGTGAAACTAAGCTATCATAGTATTCTGAGGCGATTTCTTTGACCTTAGGGAGGTTATTCCAGGGAACGTAAGAGAAGTCGTGATGCTCATTATGATAGCCGACATTAAAGGCCAATTTATTCAGTGGACCATAGTAGCTATATGTCTCTTGCGGTGCTGCTACTAAATAATGCTCCTGTATCCAGCGTCCACCTAAGGGATGCAGACCTACCGAGAAGAAGAATGATCCTACTAAGTATAGGATGGCCATCGGTCCTACAAACACCCATAGTAATACGTCGATTACGGCTACTGTGAGCAGGTTGACCCAGATCCATTTATTACTGAAGGAAATTTCTTTGAGTCTTGGTGGTCGGAGTGCTTGAAAGAATGGAAAAAACAACAACCAAATTGACTTCCCAATAAAACCGTTACCGATCATCTTGGCCTCCCAACGACTTGGTAGATCAGCATCCAAGTCATAGTGCCCTTGGAATGCATGATGCTTAAGGTGATACTTGCGAAAAGCAGCACTACTCGGAAAAGCATTAGGCAGGTCACACAAGATCCCGCCCCAGAGATTAGCGATTCGATTCTTAAAAACCATGTTATGTGTAAACTCATGGATGAGTACAAACAACGCATGATTCGCAAATGCACCGATTATCCATGCCGCCGCCAGGACAACGTACCATGCTTGACTGCGCAGTAGGAAAGCGATCCCAAGCTGCATAGCTACTATGCCCAGGGCATACCAGAAAGTATTAGGGTTACGACCCATCAACTTCTTGATCTCAGGATATTTTTTGAGGATGTCTTTGCATCGCTGGACATGAGGCTCAGCCTCGTGGCTATGGTTGTAATCGGAAACGAATGGTCCCATGGCTGAATGATTTAGATCAGAAAACTGCAAAAGTAGGTGATCTATGCCTTTGGTACGGGGAGGGTTGATTTCTATTTAAATTAATCTGGAATCGCCATAATTAAGATTTTCCTGCAACCTTCGACCAAGTCACCTAAACAGATACCCTCCTCGGTATGAGTCTGTTATATCAATTTGTCAAATGGTCGGGTCGGATAGCCATGCCTCTTTACTTCGGTAAGATCGAAGTCAATGGACGTGAGAACATCCCAACAGACCAACCTTACATCTTCGCACCCAATCACCAGGCTGCATTTCTTGATGCCTTGATCGTAGGCATTCAGAATGGCCCCGAAGTCAGCTTTCTTACTCGATCAGATGTCTTCGTGGATCCTTTCAAGCCGATCCTGAGAGCGCTGAACATGATGCCTGTATATCGAATACGCGATGGTTACGATAAGCTCAAGCTCAACGATGAGGTGTTCGCCAGATGTCAGCGTCTACTGTCGATGGGTAAGCCTGTCCTCATTTTTCCAGAAGGTAATATGGGTGAAGGTCACCATCTCAGACCGCTAACCAAGGGTACCGCGCGAATGGCATTTACTGCTCAAAGCGACCTCGCTAAGGACTTGTTCATCATACCTGTAGGGATCAACTACTTCCATCATTGGCATCCACTGCATAAGTTAACGCTGAACTACGGAGCTCCGATTCGGGTCCGTGATTTTGCAGACTTGTATGACGCAAACAAGGCTAAAGGGCTAATTACACTGCGAGACACGATGCATACAGCTATCGCCAAACTGTTGATCATCCCAGAAAGGACTCCATCTTATGAGGACCAAGTCCACGTATTCGGCCGCAGATATGAGGCGCTACCTTTTAGCGAAGTTCGTAAAGTCGCATCCTACCCGCAGTCACTGAAGCCGGAGCCCTACTACAAATGGCTGACTCCTATGGTATGGCTGTTCGAAGTGCCTAACCTCCCTGTCATCTATATCATCCGCTCAGTGATTCGTCGGATGCAAGATGATCTGTTCGCAGGCTCCCTGAAGTATGTGTTGAGCTTGGTACTGTTTCCGATCTGGTGGCTAATCGTGTTGGTGGTTACCTCGGTCTCTTATGGTATTGATCTCGGGATCTGCCTCACATCGCTGGCTGCGGCAAGTCTGTTCTTAAGCCAAATGATCAAAAAATGGGTCCGCTAAGGACGTTGGTAACGATGAGCATGTATCGTCCCTGCTATTGTCGCAAATGGAGAAGCCAAGAAAGCCCCTACAATGGGAATGCTCAAGAGTAACAGGAAAACTCCACCATTCGCTATACACATGCCTCGATGATCCCTCATGAAACGGATTGTTTCGGTGTGGTTCAGATGTCGCTCAGCCCAAAAATCGAGATTACCAAAGCCAGCATAATAGGCTTGAATCAGTAGGACAACAATTGCCGCTAATGGAGCCATACCAAGTACTGCTCCTATCACAAAAATGACCAACGTTAGTCCGAGTTCGATCAGGAGGTTACGACCCGCTATAGAGGCTCCTCTTATGATCTCTTTTATCATACTTGAAAAACCAACCTGCCTCGATGGATGTCCGCTAAGATCGTTCTCTACTTCTTCTGAGAGCATGCTCATCAATGGGGCCGTGAAGATCAGAACCAAATACTTGTATAACGTGAATAACACCCATAAACCTCCGAGGTAAGTCATCAGTTTCGCTATGCTTCCCAACCATTCCATCTCAATATCATCAAGAATCATTACCCAAGTTGAAACCAAAGGTGCCAAGTAGTATAGTCCAAGTTTGAGAATCAAAATGATCATCACCCCAATCAGACCTGAAAAGACAAAATATCTG
>JBCBIX010000033.1:0-24808 GCA_038523965.1 Bacteroidota bacterium | reverse complement strand
AATTGATAATCATATGATTATCAATTGAATTTTGGTGATGACTCCACAAATCGATTTGATTGGGACGCGAAGATTGTGAATTATAGTGCTCGACCGGAGTTCACCTATTTCATTTCTCCTGAGAACACATTACGCTTCGGAGGACAGGCGATCATCTATAAGTTCGAGCCTGGCAATGCAGTCGGCGTTAGCGAAAATGAAACACTCGACCTTAGCATCGATGATAAGTTTTCGATCGAAAGTTCACTTTTCATCGAGAATGAAATCAATCTATCTGATCGTATCAGTGTCAACTACGGATTGCGTTGGTCGCATTTTAATTACACCGGAGATGGTGTAGCCTATGAGTTTGGTGAAGCACCTTTGGGCCAGCGCAGACCTGTTGTAGGTGAAGAGAATTTTGATCAATGGGAATCGATCCAGACCTACAATAATTTCGAACCACGATTTAGCGCCAAGATTCAGATCGACGAGTCAAAGTCCTTTAAAGTTAGCTACAACCGGATGGCACAATACATCCATCTGGTATCTAACACGAGCGCATCTACTCCTGTAGACATCTGGACGCCGAGCACCAATAATATCGAGCCACAGATCGCTGATCAAGTGGCGCTCGGCTACTTCCAAAACTTCGCAGAAAATAAATACGAACTGACTACGGAGGTTTACTATAAAAAGTATCAAAACTTGGTAGACTATATCGACGGTGCAGATTTGCTCTTGAACGATTTTCTCGCCGGTGACCTATTAGTGGGAGAAGGACGTGCGTATGGCTTGGAGCTCATGTTGAAAAAGAACGAGGGCAAATTCACAGGTTGGGCAAGCTATACGTTAGCCAGGACAGAGCGTCTGGTTGAAGGAATTAACAATGGGGAGTGGTACCCATCCCGCTTCGATCAGACCCATAATTTGAGTTTGACAGGGTTTTATGAACTAAATCCTCGCTGGACTTTCAGCAGTAATTTCGCATTAATATCAGGAACACCTACAACGTTTCCTACCACACGATTCCAACAACAAGGTTTAATTATCCCTCATAATGTAAATGAGGCACGAAACAATGTTCGCATTCCCGTCTATCATCGGTTAGATATCTCTGCCACGTTGCAAGGCAAAAAGAATCCTGAGCGCAGATGGCAATCGGAGTGGGTATTCTCGATCTACAATCTATATAGCAAGCGAAATCCGTTTAGTATTTTCTTCAGACAAGGGGAGAACGGCATAAGTACTGAAGCTGTACGATTATCTGTCATCGGAAATTTTGTGCCGAGTGTATCCTATAATTTCAAATTCTAAGATCCAATCAAATGACAAATAGAATCTTATCGAATGTTCCGCTTTTTATTGGTCTAATAGGTCTTGGACTCTTAATGTCTTCGTGCGAAGATGTGATCGATGTTGAGATAGATGGACAAGGAGGCGATATCGTCGTCGATGCATGGATCAATAACTTGGACGAACCACAGCGCATTATTGTGCAGCGCAGTCAGACGTATTTTGACTCCTTGCAACCTCCAGGAGTTCTAAATGCACAGGTGCGGGTCTTGCGCAGCGATGGTGAGATATTAGAATTCGCACACGAGGGGAATGGTTCCTACGTGTGGCTGCCATCGGCTGATCGAACTTTAGGGCAAGTAGGCCAAGAATTTGACTTGGAGATTACTGTGGATGGAGTCATGATTACTTCCTCCACGATGATGAATCGCGTCCCACCTATCGATAGTCTCTTTTTTGAATTTAGAGAAAACGAAGCGTTGTCGGATGATGGTTTATATGCTCAGTTTTTCGCTCGGGATCCTTCAGGTCTTGGTGATGCATACTGGATCAAGACTTACCAAGACAGCGTCTACAAAGGCAGTCCTGAACAACTGAATTTGGCATATGATGCTGGGTTTGACGCAGGTACAGGTGTTGACGGTGTTATCTTCATAACGCCAATCCGAGAATCTTTGAATAATGATGCCGATGGGCTTCCTGCGCCCTGGGAGGAGGGACAACACATCAGAGTGGAGCTTCACTCGATTAGCACAGATGCGTTCACCTTTTTTGAAATTACAAGGGAGCAAGTTACCAATGGGAATAATGGGATTTTTGCATTGCCCCTGGCGAATACCCCTTCTAATCTCAACGCATCAGATGGTGGCGGTGTGCTTGGCTTTTTTAATGTCGCAGCAGTTAGCAGCGCGGAGGCCATTGCTGGTAGTTAACACTCCTTTTCTCCAGGAGGTGTAGCCTGATTGGAAGGCGTTCTGCGCATCTTTAGTCTATGAAAGATCACGAAACTCTTGATCCTCAGGATTGGGAGAGACAGCGAAAATTAGCACATCGGATCATGGATGAGGCGTTGGATTTTGTCGAGCAGGTCCGAGAGCGACCCGTATGGCAAGAGATGCCTAAGACGGTAAAGGCCATGTTTGATGTGCCTGCTCCGACTTCAGGGGTTACTCTGGAGGAGGTTTACGAACGAGTTAAGACAGAAGTCATGCCCTATGCATTGGGTAATTTGAGTCCGATGTTTTGGGCCTGGTATATGGGTAACGGTACATATTCTGGTGCACTTGCTGACTTCTTAACTTCAATTATCAATTCTAATGCAGGTGCTGGGAACCATGTTGGTCAACATCTCGAGGACCAGGTCATTAAGTGGATGAATGAGATCATCGGATACCCTCGTGATAGTAGCGGTATCATGGTCAGTGGAGGGTCGATGGCCAATTTCGTTGGACTAACTGTCGCGCGACACGTAAAATCGGGCTTTGATATCCGACGGGAGGGGATGCGAGCAGGAGAGATGCAGATGACCGTGTATGGATCTACAGAACTGCACAGCTGCAATCAAAAAGCGGTCGAACTTCTGGGTATTGGTTCTGCCTACTTGCGTAAGATCCAGACGAACGATGACCACACCATCAATCTCGCCGCTCTCCAACATCAGATACAAGAAGATCGTGGTAACGGCCTCCTACCTATCTGTGTGATCGGGAGCGCTGGCACTGTCAATACTGGCGCCATAGACGATCTGAATGGTCTCGCAGATCTCTGTTCACGTGAAAATGTCTGGTTCCATATCGATGGTGCGATAGGGGCGATTGCCATGTTATCACCTCAGGCAAGACCACAGCTCAGCGGCATCGAACGTAGTGATAGCATTGCGTTAGATCTACACAAGTGGATGCATGTGCCATTTGAAGCTGGATGTGTCTTGGTAAAAAATAGGATCGCACATCGCGATGCATTTGTACTAACACCCGAATATCTCGAGGCCAATGTTCGCGGCATCGCCTCAGGTAATCACTGGTACTCAGAATATGGCTTACAACTTAGTCGTCGGATGAGATCGCTCAAAGTTTGGATGAGTATCCAAGAGCATGGATTGGAGAAGTTGGGTCGTATGATTACAAAAAATATTGAACAGGCCCACTATTTAGAAAAACAGATCGATAAGCATCCGAGATTAGAGTTGGTTGCTCCAGTTGGTTTGGATATCGTATGTTTTAGATACATTCCCAAGAGTGGAGATTATAATCAAATCAACAACGAAATATTGATTCTACTTCACGAACGTGGATTGGCGGTTCCGAGCTACACTACCTTAGGTGGGATCTATTGCATTCGAGTGGCCATCTCTAACCACCGAAGTGTAATGGCAGACTTTGACTTTTTGATTGAGAAAACAGTGGAGATAGGGGCGGAGTTGGAGCGAGCTGTTGCTACGGTTTAATTACAATTGTCAATGTCTACTTCGAGTGTACTTCCAGTGGGTACTGTGAAATCGCCATCGATATCAATGCTGCTTTGAGCTCTCCAACTGACAGATGATCCGTTGGCAATGTCCACGTTAGATTGTGAACGAAGTATGTTTCGCGCCAAGCTAATCCCAGAAGGTATGGTCTGATTAGCGAAATTAATATCGTGGCCTGTGCAGTTTAGATGAGTGGGATAGAGGGTGTTAATACAACCCTGGTCCAGTGAACTAATATCTACGCAACAGTTTGGATTCAGGTTGGCAGTGCCACTCACGATATGGTTTAGACCTAAGGTGTGTCCGAGCTCATGAGCCAGAAACAGAACAAAGTTGGTAGCTGAGTTGCCTCTATCCGTAGAATTGCAAAGGCACTGCGGTACACCTTCATTAACAGAGACAAATCCAGCTTGTAGAGAGGTGTAGGACTGACCATTGAAACTATGTGTTCCACTGGCTGTAGCTGCTGCAAATCCATAGACTCCTCCGCAGTTGCCAAAGAGCGGCGGCATGTCGTCACAGATATCATTGAAGATGATCATCGTTCTACCTGGATCACCAAAGTTGGAAGTGAAGTAGCTACTTAAATTAGAGAACTGGTCTTCGAGGCCTGGACTGCATTGTGCCGAATAGTTACTCAAAACACTGGGGTAATCTAATTGTAATCCGGGGTAATTATCCTTCATGTGATCGATCGTACTGTTTAATTCATTGGTAATGTCTGAACAGACTGGTCCGTCTAACTGATAATGCAAACGAATAGGAGTAACCTCATTAAGTGGCCATCTGGGGGGATTCGAAGAGCTTCCTCGGAGTAAGATGCACTGCCCGGGTAGCGATTTACGTACTGGAATTTTTCTAATGAAATGCTCGATCACATCTCGTGAGGCGACAGCATGAGTATCATCCCAGTTTTGTAAACTCTTAATTCTTTTTTCGATTAACAAGATCAATTCCTTGGCTTGGAATACTTGATGTGCAGACTCTCGATATTTATGTTCCACTAACAAGTCCAGACTACCAGAACTGTAGAACGGAATTGCATATGGTATGCTTTCATGCTCTTCTAATCGATAGACATAGTACGATCCACATGCTGGAACAAGTTGAGATCCATCTTTAATCTCTCTCAAAAAAAGAAGGTAGCGGCCACCCACTGAGTAATCTATATCCCCAGAAACCTTGATATAACTATCGCCTAAATGCCGTGAGCGTTTTGGGGTAACTACGATGTCGCTACAGTTTCCCTTGATGCAGGATTCGACGCTAAATCGATCTTCATAGCGTACTAAATCACCGAAAACGACTGTGTCGACTCCGATGTAGTCTACGACATAGATCCCATCGCTTGCGTCAACAAGCTCGCCCAGATCGCCAAAAGGTTTAATCGTACTCCCGAAGATGGAGTTCGTACTAATCGTAAGACAGCAGCATAAGAGCATGTAGCGAGCCAAGTCCTTCATAGGAGCAGTTGTTTTAGAGTAGAACAATTAACATTGTCGGCTTAGATCAAAAGAGTACAAAAATGAAGCCGATCACCTTAGGGTTTATGCTGATCATATGCATGTGCAGCGCAATACGAGCTCAGATAGACCTTCCAGCGGTTATTGATCCTCGGATCTATGACATCATTGACGAAGTCTCAGCCGAACGGATTGAGGCGGATATACGGCGATTAGCGGATTTTGGAACTCGGCATACACTATCAGATACTGTCTCTACTACTCGCGGTATAGGAGCGGCTCGTCGTTGGATTAAGTCCGAGATGGAGAAAATATCCTCAGACTGCGGGGGATGTCTTGAGGTGAACTATCTCTCAGGGCTAATTCTACCTGGTCAGAGTCGGCGTATACCGGATAGTACTCATATCGTGAATGTAGTGGGAATCAAAAGAGGCACGGTCTACCCTAATCGATACATCATAATGTCGGGTGATATTGACTCTCGTATTAGTGATCCGCTCAACGCTGTTGATGACTCTCCCGGAGCTAATGACAATGCCTCAGGTATGGCTGGAGTATTGGAAGCCGCACGTGTACTAAGTCGGTATGACTTTCCGACGAGTATCATCTTTGTTGGTTTGAGTGGTGAGGAGCAGGGCTTATTTGGAGGGAAGATTATGGCCGCACGAGCCAAAGAGTTAGGGTGGAACATCATCGGCATCCTCAACAATGACATGATCGGTAACATCAAAGGTGTTGATGGTGTGATCGATAATCGCACTTTCAGAATATTCAGTGAGGCATCTCTCCCATCTGAAAATGAGCGCGAACGCATATGGAAGCGGTTCTATGGGGGAGAGGTTGACGGCATCTCCAGACAATTAGCACGATACGTACACCGTATGACCGTACAATACATGCCCGAGATGAATCCTTTGATGATTTACAGGCTTGACCGCTTCGGTCGAGGTGGCCATCATCGACCATTCAATGATGAGGGATTCGCGGGTATCCGAATCATGGAGGCGCATGAGAACTATACGATGCAACATCAGGATATCCGAGTCGAGGACGGCATCAGCTATGGCGATGTCATCGATGGTGTCAACTTCGAGTACGCAGCAAAACTAACAGCTGTGAATGCGATAAATCTCGCGGCAATCGCATGGGCACCGCCGGCACCAGAAGGATTGATGATCGGAGGCGCCGTCCAACCTGCGACCCGACTTCGTTGGAGTCCTCTCGAACAAAAGGGGGTGACGTACAAGGTGTACTGGCGTGATACGACTTCGCCACAATGGCAATACAGTCGATATGTGGGAACGGACACTGATGCAGTGTTAGAAGGTATTGTTGTGGACAACTTCTTGTTTGGAGTGGCCGCCGTAGGAGTTGATGGTCATGAGAGTATTGTGGCCTTTCCAACGACCTTGATTCCAAGGAGATAGGACGGAACGTTATATTCTAATTTGCAGAAGGTTTAGAACCACAATTCGATTTCTCCTTTCGTTGCTCCTGTATAGTCGATTCTAATTTCTGTGGTAGGGGAGATGTTCTGGATGGCCTGGATTACAATATGGTTGTCCGTATAATCTAAAATGATTTCAGCATTAGGTGTTGGGCTGTGATTGTAAAGCGAACCATATCCAAGGGCAATACAGGCTTCAACCCCTTCCTCCTGCCATAAGAAGTAGTATTCGTACAGGATAGTTGGATTGATATGACGGAGTTGGCCAGTGGGAATCTTAATGATCGGACATCTCTCGATGATGTCACCTGTGCTGATGTCGATGCCAGTATACACACCTCTGCCGTGATCTGTATCAGCGATGTATAGTCCTGGAATGTGAAGCATGGATCAGAGAATGCTTGGTGGCCGATTAGCTTTGTGCTCATGCAAGTTACACGGAAGCCAACAGAGGTACTTTCTACCATCTTCGGATATAGCTCATTTCGACCTGGTCAGGAGGAAATCATCGAACACGTTCTGGCTGGATCAGATGCGCTTGTGATCATGCCCACTGGTGGTGGGAAGTCTATCTGTTTTCAGGTTCCTGCTCTGTGCTTTACGGGCCTGACATTGGTGGTCTCTCCGCTGATAGCCTTGATGCAAGACCAGGTCGCCGCCCTCCAGGAACTTGGCGTCAAAGCTGACACGATGAATAGTGGCACATCCGCAGAAAGCCGTAGGCAGATTTTATCATCAATCGCAGATGGAAGTCTGAAGATGCTGTACATGGCCCCGGAGAGTCTAATGCAAGAGGAATTTGTAAACTACCTATCGGGCATGCAGATTAGTCTTATTGCCGTTGATGAAGCACACTGCATTTCGGTATGGGGCAATGACTTCAGACCGGAATATACCAAGCTGAGTTATTTTAAAAATCGATTTCCTGAGATACCCATGATTGCTCTCACGGCGACTGCAGATGCAGCTACTCAGTCGGATATTTTATCACAATTAGGACTTGATGGAGCCCGACGATTCCTAAGTAGTTTTGAAAGAAAAAATCTCACAATCCGCGCTGCTCCAGGTCAGGATCGATGGGGTAAGATCTTACGGTTTTTATATAATCACAAGCAGCACAGCGGCATTGTCTACTGCCTCAGTCGCAAAGGTACCGAGACAGTGGCGGCCAAACTTAATGATGCGGGTTATAATGCGTCGTACTACCACGCCGGGATGGATGCCACAAGTCGGGCATTGGTACAACGTAGGTTTCAAAATGATGAAGTCCAGATAATCTGTGCCACAATCGCATTTGGAATGGGCATCGACAAGTCGAACGTTCGATTTGTGATACACTATAACCTTCCCAAGAACATCGAAGGATATTACCAAGAGATTGGAAGAGCGGGTCGTGATGGCAGCGAATCAGAATGTTTGCTTTTTTACAGTTGGAGAGACAAGTCTCAGTTGCAAACATTTATCGATGAAAGTCCTATGGATGCGTCGTTTAAAGAGGTTCAATCTGCTAAACTGCATCGAATGTGGGAGTTTGCCTCGGCCTCCAGTTGTCGTACTAATTTGATCCTCAATTATTTTGGAGAATTCCGAAAGGAGCCTTGTGGTCACTGCGATAATTGTCTTCATCCGCCCAAAGTATTTGATGGTACAGTGATCGCCCAGAAGGCCCTATCGGCGGTCATCCGCAGTAATCAAGAAGTAGGTATTGATCTTCTCATCGATATTCTACGAGGATCCAGTAAAGAAGAAGTAAGACAAGGACGATACGATCAGATTAAAACTTACGGCGCTGGACGGGATTTGCCTTATTTAGATTGGAAGAGTTACATCACTCAGATTCTAAACAAAGGACTCCTCAGGATAGACTACACTGACCGGTCCACGCTAAAGGTGACCCCACTAACTAAACAGGTGTTATCGGGTGAAGTCAATGTTGAACTCGTCAAGTTCTCGAAGACAAAGACAGTCACTAAAATTAAAATTGACAAGACCGGGGATAGTCAAAGCCCATTATTCCAATCGCTACGCAGATGGCGATATGCCGAGTCACAAAAGCGAGGAGTTCCGGCCTATACAATCTTTAATGACGCTACTCTGCGTGCGATAGTTGATCAAGAGCCACTAATCCCGGAAGACCTATTGATGGTCGAGGGTATTGGAGAAGCTAAACTTGGACGATATGGCAACGCCATACTGAATGTGGTCAACGAGTACTACAAATCAAAGTAATTGAATCATGCACTTACCATCTGCTTAACAGTATTCTTGCCAAGCTGATACATGTGCACCTCATCAGGACCATCTGCCAACCTTACCACACGAGCATAATTATAATAGGCGGCTAAAGGAGTATCGCCACTCAGCCCCATACCTCCGAATGCTTGCATTGCACGGTCTATCACTGTGCAGGCCATCTGGGGAGCCACGATCTTGATCATGGCAATGAGGTCCTTAGCACCAGCACTCCCATACTGATCGATTTTGGCTGCAGCACTTAATGTAAGTAGTCTGGCTTGTTCGATTTCACATCGCGATTTAGCGATGTCTTGGCGGATGCTGCTGAATGCAGCAATCTTACGACCGAATGCTTCTCTTTCGGCGACACGTACACACATGAGCTCTAAGGCACGCTGCGCGCATCCGATTAATCGCATGCAATGATGGATTCGACCTGGCCCTAACCTTCCCTGAGCGATCTCAAATCCTCGACCTTCTCCCAATAGCATGTTTGCTGCAGGCACGCGCACATTGGTCAATTGGATCTCAGCATGACCGACTGGAGAGTCGATATAACCAAATGTAGTTAGCGGTCTCAATACCTCGATACCAGGTGTATCTGCCGGCACGACGATCATACTTTGTTGAGAGTGGCGCGGAGCAGATGGATCAGTTTTACCCATTACGATGTAGACAGCGCAGTTGGGATGCATAGCTCCAGAAGACCACCATTTACGACCATTGATGACGTACTCATCTCCGTCGCGTTGGATTGATGTCTCGATATTAGTCGCATCGGATGATGCAACTCGCGGCTCTGTCATCAAAAAGGCGCTTCGTATGGTCCCTTCCATCAGAGGTGCCAGCCAACGTTCCTTGTCTTCTTCACTGCCATACTTGGCAAAGACTTCCATGTTGCCAGTATCTGGGGCACTACAATTAAAGACTTCAGAGGCCCAGATCAGTTTTCCGAATCTCTCTGCAAGAGGTGCGTATTCCAAATTGGTCAGTCCAGGGCTGTAGTCTCCATATTCTGTTGGCAAGAATAAGTTCCATAACCCTTCTGACCTTGCTGTTTTCTTTAGTTGTTCCATGCGTGGGAATGGCTTCCAGAAATGTTCTGGTGTCTCACACCATTCTTGGTATTCCTTCTCGATGGGGTAGAGATGGCGCTCCATGAAGGCATCTACTCGGTTTTGAAGTTCTATAGCTCGCTCGGTATATTCAAAGTTCATTCTAATCTAATTTTACTTACAATTTTACAATATGTCCTTGGGATGGGTTGATATCACCTTTGGTCATGGACTTGTGTATTTTTTCTAATTCATCAAAACCATGGTGTTCTACGATCTTTAATTTTTTTAAAGAAGTTATAAACGACTGGAACTGATCCCCGAGGGCCACTCCGAATGCCTTAGCTCCCATTTGTTCGATAGCACTGTGGAAGTAGGTAGGTGCGAAGAATAGAGTCCCACGTTCACGAAGAGGGCGCTCGCCTCGGCGATCTTCGTGATGTACCACTCCGACAAGACTATTGAACTTGAGTTCAGCTCCGAGATACTCCTGTAAATCAGCCTGTAGATTATGATTTCCAGAAAAGTCGACTATCACACTTGGTTTTACCTCTACAGAGGCTCGCTCTTCATATCCAATCACTGTATCATATAACCCTGAGCTACTGACGAATTCTTTGTTTTTGCCTGAGGTCAGTCCTGTGACCTTGACACCTTTCTCGATACGAGAAGCCTGCAAACAATGGGCTAATCCCATTGCCGTCTTGCTTGAGGCACTGGTGAGGATCATTTGGGTAGCGCCGAAATACGCCTCTTCCTCCAGCATGACGTGAAGTAAAAAGGAGGTGGTAAACAACGGTCTAAACAGACTTGTCACTGACTCCAAGTCGGCCTGATAGGTAGGATCGTGAGCCGTATCCAAGTACTGATTATAAATCGATGGCAGATCGTGACGATGAGCGGCACCATCAGTAAATCCACGTGGCGATATATCAGTCGGTGACGCTATTAGATGAGTTCCCATTGGATAATAACCATAGAAGCGCTGCCCAACTGCGATCTCACCATGTTTTGTTGCGGTCACTGTGGCATAACCCCAGCAGGGGATGATACCGAGCTCCTGATCTTCAGTAGGGAAGAACTTCCAGTACCCCACCATATCGGCCACTACAGCATAAGTGGTGTTGTTCGAAGTGTAGGAGAAGGTGTCGATCTTCATTAAGACTTCTCCTTCTGCCAGTGTCGATGGTTGGGTGATGCGTCTGATATTCAGTAGTTCGCTGCGATGTACAGCCAGTGATGTGATCATGCGAGTGAGTTATCTATGATAAATTGGTGAAGAGCCGTTGCGAGCTCAGGTCCACAGTCCTCTTGTATAAAGTGCCCACCACCCTTGATAATCTCATGCTTCTGACCTTTTGCTCCAGGGACAATTTTTTGCCAAGGTGCCTCACCACCTTTAGTGACAGGATCTCCATCTCCGAATAGGGTGACGAACGGTTTCGTCCATTTGGAATAGCAGTCCTTCCAGACTTTTTTGTTATCCAATGCTCCAGGAGAATCAACAGAAGTAGGCACCAATGCAGGAAAGATTTTCGCTCCGGCTGTATATCGATCATCAGGAAATGGTGCCCTGTAGCCTGCCAAGGTTGCTGTATCCAATTCTGACGTAGTAGCACCCTGCATAACAAATTCAAAAGGGAAGCTTTCTACTTTTTGGGAGAATTTTTGCCAATCCAGAAATGCCTTGGTTGGTTTCTGCTCACCAGTCGGAAGACCTGTATTTGAAATTGCAATTCCAACAAATCGACTTTCAAAAAGAGGAACTATTCGTAAACCAATGAGTCCTCCCCAATCTTGGGCAAAAAGACAGATTCG
This sequence comes from Bacteroidota bacterium, assembly GCA_038523965.1. Taxonomy (GTDB): domain Bacteria; phylum Bacteroidota; class Bacteroidia; order Chitinophagales; family Saprospiraceae; genus JAJRXG01. Next base: position 13,048 of record JBCBIX010000033.1, on the reverse strand, counting down.
ATCCATATCCACAGATGACATGAATGAAGACATCCACCCAATGTGAGCATCATAGCTATATGATTCTTGTTCTGTTGGTTTAGATGATCTACCAAATCCAATGAGGTCTGGTGCTACACAGCGATAACCATGTGAGAGAAGAATGGGAATCATCTTGCGATATAGAAATGACCAACTGGGCTCTCCGTGTAGTAATAAGCAGGTCAGTGCATCTCTTGGCCCTACGTCCACGTAGTGAATCCTCATGCCATCCGCTAAGCTTACGAAGTGGGGTTCGTAGTCGAAGTTGGGCAAGTCGCCAAAGCGCTCTTCTGGAGTATCGAGGAAGTTCATTACGGTGTTTTCTGACAAGGTAGACTGCGTCATAGGTCCATCCAAGAGACTCACTTGACATTGTAAATCACTCAGACAGTCAATTCTGGTAATGCATTGATAATCAACACTTACTAAGCCCTCGTCTCGCCAATAATCCTCAGAATGCTCTGTGCTTTGGTGGTTTTGTTAACCTCTATTTGGCAGTCACAAATGCCAATAAATCAACCATGGATGCCGAGAAATACTGCAACCTTGCCATTAACCAAAAGTTAGCGTCCGTCATGAAAGAAGCAGTGATAGTGTCTACTGCAAGAACAGGCATTGGAAAGGCCTATAGGGGATCATTTAACAATACAAATGCACCTACTCTGGCAGGATGGCCCATCGCTGCTGCAGTAAAAAGAGCTGCGATAGATCCTGCCGAAGTCGAGGACTGTATTATGGGATGCGCACTTCCCCAAGGTACTTCCAGTCCGAACATCGGGAGATTGGCTGCATTAGCAGGGGGATTACCAGTTACAGTGCCAGGTATGACCATCGATCGTCAGTGCAGCAGTGGGATGATGGCGATAGCAACTGCGGCAAAACAGATCATCGTAGATGGTATGGATATCGTGGTTGCGGGCGGATTAGATTCGATAAGTCTGGTTCAGAATGAGCACATGAATACCCATCGAATGATTGATCGAGCCCTGGTTGAGAGGCACCGCGATATCTACATGCCCATGCTTCAGACAGCGGAGATCGTTGCAAAGAGATATAATATCAGTCGGGAAGTGCAGGACGAATATGGCTATCACAGCCAAATGAGAACAGCTGCGGCCCAGCAGGCAGGAAAACTGGATGACGAGATCATACCCGTGACCACCACCATGGGTGTGATGGATAAGGAAACCAAAGAGATCACCTATCGAGAGACCACACTCGCCAAGGATGAAGGAAATCGGCCGTCCACCACCATCGATGGCCTTGCGGGACTTCGATTAGTGAATGAAGGAGGGACGATTACAGCTGGTAATGCGAGTCAACTTTCGGATGGGGCCTCCGCTTGCGTTGTCATGGATCGAAAAATGGCTGAGCAGCGCGGGTTACAACCACTTGGTATCTATCGTGGAATCGCAGTGGCAGGATGCGAGCCAGATGAGATGGGTATCGGCCCTATTTTCGCCGTTCCAAAGTTGCTGCGGCAACATAGACTAAGTATCTCTGATATCGATCTCTGGGAGCTGAATGAGGCCTTTGCGGTACAGGTGATCTATTGTAGAGATCGCCTCGGTATCCCTGATGAACTATTAAATGTCAATGGTGGCGCTATATCTATAGGACATCCATATGGCATGACAGGTGCACGCATGGTGGGTCATGCCCTAATCGAAGGAAAAAGACGTGGCGCGAAGTATGTTGTATGTACAATGTGTGTTGGCGGTGGAATGGGAGCGGCCGGATTATTCGAAGTCTGTTAGGATATGACTACTGTCGAGCTTCAGATTAGGGACAGGATTGCCATACTGACACTTTCTCGGCCAGGCCGCTACAACGCGATCAATCAAGAGCTCCTTCATGATTTACTTAGCGGCCTTGATCAAGTGAAAAATGATGCGGCCCTTCGAGCACTTATAATAACGGGAGCAGGCAAAGGCTTTTGTGCTGGCGCAGATTTGGATGGTTTTGGGGATCAACCCAGTGGACCAGATGTGCGTGATCAATTAGTCATGTACTATGGTAGCATCATCCGGCGAATCACAATGTTAGAGATCCCTGTCATCGCTGCTATTAACGGTGCTGTGGCAGGTGCGGGCATAGGAATTGCATTGGCATGTGATTATAAGTTGATGGCCATTACAGCTAAGTTGCGCTATGCATTCGTCAATATCGGACTTAGCCCAGATGCTGGCTCAGGGTGGTTTTTGGCCCGTGCAGTGGGCTACGCCAAGGCATTAGAAATTGCAATTGATGGAGAGAAGGTAGAAGCAGAAAGATGTAAGGAATTTGGATTAGTGTCTCAAGTCTGCCCAGCTGACGAATTACTCGATCAGGCACATAGCTTGGCCAAGAGACTCGCGGAACGACCTCCATTGGCTTTTGCATCTACAAAGCGCATCATGAGGTATGCCCTCGAACATGGTCTTACGGACACCATTGCCTACGAAGCGGAGCAGCAGATGATCCCCATCCAAAGCCATGATCATCAGGAGGGTGTAGCTGCTTTCTTAGAGAAACGTAAACCTAAGTTTACAGGACACTAATCACTCCTATGTCTCGACTACTCTACATCCGACACGGTCAAGCATCCTATGGCCAGGCCAATTACGACCAACTATCTCCACTTGGATATGCCCAGGCAACCAGTTTGGGTTCTTATCTACTGCGGCAGGAGCAGAAATTCGATGCTATTTACGTAGGGCCTCTGCAACGACATCATCAGACACTCGAGATGGTCCAAGAGGAATATGCGAAGGCGGGAGTGGAACTTCCTCCACCTGTAGAGATGGCCGAGTTAGTGGAGCATCGCGGCCCGCAAGTTCTCAAAGAGTTACTACCTCGATTGCGTCATAGAGATAAGCAGATTGATATCTGGCAATCAGAGATCGAGGCTGACATAACACTCAAGGTCAAAAATGGGCTGCTCATATTTGATCGAGCGATGGCTCTCTGGGCACAAGGAGAGCTCGATGATATCCATCCTAAGGAGTATGCAAAATGGCCAGCGTTTAGAACGATGGTAGAGCAGGGATTAGAAAGGGTGATTAGTGAGCACAGCGACCAAAAAGGCCAGCACATCGGTATGTTTACAAGTGGAGGTACTATCGCAGCAACGATAGGTAGGACATTGCAGATGGCAGATCATGCACGTGTGATTAGTCTCAATGGGATCGTCCAAAATGCTTCCATGACCGAAATTCTATTTTCTAATCATCGTATTACACTCAAAAGTTTTAATCGGGTCCCTCATCTCAGCGATGACCAACTGACCTATGTCTAATCCGCATATATGTCTACAGAACACATCGATCAAGCCAAACAAGTCCGACCTGGAGAGGAATTAGATCTTGCTGCCGTTCAGGACTTTCTACTTCGCAGCATTCCCGATGCAACTGGAGAACTTTCTATCGAGCAGTTTCCTGGGGGGGCTTCTAACCTTACATATCTCATACGACTTGGAGATCGAGACCTCGTTTTGCGTCGTCCGCCATATGGCGCAAAGATTAAGTCTGCCCACGATATGGGTCGCGAGTTTCGCGTCCTGAGTGCCTTAAGTTCCCATTACGATAAGGTACCAACACCCTTGGCGTATACGGAGGACGAATCAATCATCGGATGTCCATTTTACGTGATGGAGCGAGTTCATGGTGTTATTCTTAGAGGACGTGGGGGATTTATGGAAAGCCTCTCAGCTGAGCAAGTGCACGATATCGCTGAAGGCTTGATAGATACTTTCGTGGAGTTACATGGCCTTGATTATGAAGTAGTTGGACTGACTGACTTGGGAAGACCTGAGGGATATGTGGGGCGCCAAGTATCTGGATGGACTAAGAGATATTTTAACGCCAAGACGGATGAACATGACACCATCGAGAGTACTGCTGCATGGCTGGCAGATCATCAGCCGAAAGAGTCAGGAGTATCAGTCGTGCATAATGATTTCAAACATGATAATGTAGTTCTGGATGCAGATGATCTCTCACAGGTCAAGGCCATCTTGGATTGGGAGATGTGTACGATAGGGGACCCACTGATGGACCTTGGGACCTCCTTGGCGTATTGGATGAATCCCGAAGATCCTCCCTTATTCAGGGATAATTTTGCAAATCCGTCAACGCTGGTGGGTAATCCGTCTCGCAGCCAATGGATTGAGATGTATGAAGGTAAGTGTGGCCGTGCTGTGGACCATCCGGTATTCTATTATGTCTACGGACTATTCAAAATTGCAGTAATTGTCCAGCAGATCTATGCACGATACAAGGCGGGCCACACGAAGGATCCAAGATTTAAAAATTTCAATATCGTTGTTGCTGGATTTGGTCAGATGGCGTCACAGGCCATCGCCAAAAATAGAATTGACGACCTATTCTAATTCGTTCAGTATGGTGTTAACGATCTCTCGAGGTGATTGATCGATTTCTACCCGAATTGCGTCAACGGGTTCTTCTAATGTATCCAGTTGTGATTGGAGTAGTGTGGATGGCATAAAGTGATCCTGGCGAGATGACATTCGTGCTGAGATGGTCTCCTTTGTGCCATGTAGGTATATCCACTTGACTGATGTGGTGACCAGTCCCTGTTGTAAAAGTATTCGGTATTCATTCTTTAGTGCTGAGCACGAGATTACTGCTCCGGATTGAGCTTGTAGCGCTATGGCCTGAGCATTAAGCGCTTGCAACCACGGTCGACGGTCTGCATCATTTAACGGTTGTCCAGATGCCATTTTGGCAATGTTCTCAGCGGGATGAAAGTCGTCAGCTTCACGGTACGGGAGCTGGAGGGCGCTTGCCAACATTTGCCCGATGGTGGACTTTCCTGAGCCAGATACCCCCATCACGTAGATGATCGGCCCCGTTGATAGCTGTTTATTCATACTTCTAAGATGCTAATAACGCGCTGAGATTCAGGATGGTAAGTCAATGAGTGTCGAGAGATTTCGATAGTTGATCTGAATTTGCCTGGCAGATGACCCTTTCCAAGATATCTTAACACAAACAAGTGAATTATCATGTCACCTTTTGAAAAAGCCATCACACAATACGAGACATCCTTCAAAGAAAAACTTAGTCGTACCGATTATAATCTCGATCTCCTGGTAAGTATCGCTAAGTCTCTGGGGCCTTCCATATATGAGGCCGATAGTGCAAAGGTTGCTTGCTCAGAAGTCAAGGAGCGCCGATACATCGAGGAGACATTTTTAGTCCAAACACTGGGCCTAACTCCTGGCCCTGAGTTGATGGCTGCCATTAGAGAAACCTGCCAGATTATGGGAAGCTCTAATCGTAACAAGTATCGTGTAGTGTTCTACTACCTGCTGGTAGAGCGATTTGATAAGGCAGACTTTTTCCTGACCGAAAATGACGGGGAAGAAGTGGTCGAAACACCAGGTGATAAATCCACCGATGTGGCGACTGAGACTACTTCTACGACAGATTACGAAGCCGAATTCACCCCACTAACTCACCAGAACGACGAATCAGAAAAACAAAGCACGATGGAAACTTCTACGGATATAGATTCCATTATTCAAAAGTATGCACTTGCAGCAGCCGCGGCTGGATTGGTACCGATTCCGCTCCTTGACTTGGCTTCTATTTCTACTGTGCAGTATCGGATGATAAAGTCGATTGGGCAGGCTTATCCTCATATTGACTTTGTGGACCAAAAATCGAACGGTCTGATCGCCGCAGTAGTGGGTGGTATTACTTCTTTTGAGCTTGGTTGGATCACAAGATTACTGTTGAAGGGAGTTCCTATCATTGGACCACTGGTTGGAGGTACAGCAGTCTCAGGCTTTGCCTACTATTCTACGATGATCATTGGGGAGATATTTGATGAGCATTTTTCCTCAGGAGGTGATCTGAACTTAGAGCAAGTCACTATCAATAAAATGAAAGAACGGTTTCGAATTAGAATGAATGATTGGAGATCCTACGAGAGTTAAGAATAGTTTGTCCAGTCTATTTTTTCTTCCTTTTTGCTCGTCCAGCCAGTACAAATAGAATCCCTGAAATCAATAAAATAGCACCCGTGTAGGGGCTTGTACCCACAGTATCGGGACGGAGGTGAGAGTACATCAGATACCCTCCAAAAGAGAACAACAGGATTCCAACTAAGCGAAGTATTGATGAGCTGTTCATACTGTTTCCTCGATATTAGCGCAAGTGCTTGTGGTACGGCATAATTGAGATAGTCGTCATAGCAAAATACCATCTGTGATAAACTTTGCTGATACCCAATAGATGTCTTGAGCGCTGGTGTAAAAGAAGTATTTCTGATCCGGAGTGATATAGGGACACAGTTCCTGGTCATCGGTATTGTACAAATCGCCCAGATTCTTGGCTTTGGTCCAGCTTCCATCTTGATCTTGGTAGCTGATGTACAGATCTGTCTTCCCAAACCCACCACGTCGATCTGAAGTGAAAATCACAAATCGTTGCTTTGGATCGATGTATGGATCTCCATCATACGCAATACTTTGGATATTGGGGTCCATCTTTTCAGGTTTTTGAAACACTCCATTTTCCAACTTGGAGATCAGAATATCAAAATTGAAGATGGTATCCTCCGGAGCTTGCTGATTAGAAGAATAGCACAGGTCACCATCCTGAGTGAATGACATGTAGAACTCCTCACGATCTGTATTGATATTGGGACCTGCATTCACAGGCTGTGACCACCCATTTTCCTGTCGTTGGACATACCAGATGTCGTTATTGGGGTTTTCTACATTCGCAGGATTTTCGGTATCAATTTGTATCGGTCGACGAGAGATAAAATAGAGCCGCTTTTCATCATTGGAGAGCATTGGATCATTATAATTGAAATAGTCGTCCCCCACTAACAGACGTGGGGCAAGCCACTCTCCGTCTTGGACCTTCATTTGATGGATTTCGGTCCGGTTAGCTACATTGTATGCGAAGTAAAACTCATCTCCCGCTCGATTAAATGTTGACCCAAACTCGTATCGATCAGGCAGTGACACTACTCCTGGTGCAAATTTTTCTGGGGAATCACCTGGTGGTGTTAATCCAAGGTAGGGAGGGGCAGGCTCAGGTGCGCAGCTCATGATCAATGCTACTAATCCAAAGATCAGGAGTCTATAGAAGAAGGTGTTCATATATCCATTTTCATGATGTAATCGGTTTGGCGATCATCGCCGATGACGAATGTATGAGAACCATGTCTTGTCATACCCATTCGTGCATAAAATGCGAGCGCCTTGGGATTCTTTTCCCAGACACCTAACCACAGAGTGCGATAACTCTGCGACCTGGCGTAGTCCTTGATGAATTCCATCATCGATCTACCATAGCCTTTGCCATGGTGACCTGAGCACAGATAAAATCGTTCGATCTCAAGATGATCCTCAGGCATTGTTTCAGTCTGGGCATTTCCAAAGTTCAACTTCGTATATCCGATGGTCTGTTCTACTTGTATTAAAAAAAAGAAAGTGGAGGACGCCTCTTCTAATTCACGATCGATCCGCTCCTGGCTAAAGTGGTCACTACAATACACCTCGAACTGATCAGGATCGTTGAGATGAGAATATGTATCCCTAAATGTGGACTCTGCTATATCGCGAAGTAGTCTTCGTCGGGTGTGATCTACTTTCTGAAATGTGATCATAGCTTGCGATAAATGATTTTCATCCAGATCTTACACTTTTATAAAAAAAAAGTATTCATCTAACCACAGTCAAATCACCGGATCGGTGCTGGGTGGTGCCGTCGACCAGCTGGATCTCCATCTGCCATAAATAGACACCCTCGTTTACCATCAGTCCTTTCAAAAACCCATTCCAAAATACACGAGGGTCATCCATGTCTGTTAACTCGCGTATACGATACATCTCACTGCCGAACCGATCATAAATTGCAAAGTCAACAATCATCGATACACCACAGTTAGGAGTAACTTGAAAATAGTCGTGTAGTCCGTCACGATTAGGGCTATAAACGTTCGGGACATAGATCAAGTCTTGTTTGTCAAGTAAGACGTCGATCATGGCCTCATCTTGACACCCAAAAGGAGTGGATACACGAAGTTGCACCGAGGAGTCCGGGGGGGCGCTAAACTCAATTTCCGCGCAGTCAGGACAGTCCAAGGGGGCAGATGTCGACCACTCAAAATTGACATCTTGAGTTTCTAAAATTTCAGGACTCAGGATCACAGGATCGCAAAATGTAGAAGTGACCTGTGTGGGTAGTTCGATAATCGGCGTAGGATTAACTATGACCTCTTGCAAGATTGTGTCTGCACATCCACCATTGGATAGAATGACTTCATAAGTACCGTCATCTGAGCTGATAGCCGAGGGAATGACCAATTCAGCACCTGTTTGGATAATCTCGCCATCCAAGCGCCATGTTGATGTCGTCAGATCACCTTCACCATCACCGCTGAGTCGGATTGTATCTCCAACGCAGAAGGCTGCTGGGCCATCTACTTCACCGTTTACGGCCGGTTCGATGGCTATGTCAAGGGTCTCCACTTGTTTGCATATCCCGTAGGTGAATATTAAGTCATATTCTCCGCTTTGGCTGGCGACAGGCATTTCGCGTCTTGCCTCGATGTCATCTGATTTGAAATTCCCTGGACCTTGCCAGAAAACTTGCCCCGCTGGCGGATCGACCATAGCAGAAAGCTCGAGTGTCTGCCCTTCGCATATGGGCTGATTGGAAGATGCGCTGGCTTGGATGAGATCATTTGGTCCTTCGACGATGATGGTCGTATCCTTCATCGAGAATCCACATCGACTTGTGACCGGAACGATGGCATAGAGATCATAAGCCCCTGGATTCAGGCTATCGATAAGCATGGTATTGTCCGCCCGGATACGCACCTCTCTGCGATATTCTTGAAACTCTTCATCTCGCATCGACACTCTGTAGACATTGTCAGGAATGAATACAGGTGAAGTCACGCTGATGCTGCTACTGAATTCGTCCAGACAGTCATCTGGTTGGATGACTTCGATATCAAACTCGACAATGTCTTGAGCTTCAGAAAATATACGGGTAGAATCTCCCACAAAGCTCACCGTTTCCGGATCATCGCTCACAATCGACGCCCCAAATCGCTCAGGAAGATTAGTCAGGATCCCCTGATGTGCGATTAGATCCAGGTTCAAGTCTATGATATCTACCGTGACCAAGATTTCTACTTCGGAACGCGCTGGAATGGCTAAGGATTCGATGTGTAGAACATTAGTGCCAATACCCGATCCGTCAGAGATCGTACCGCTGTAATTACCACTGATTCCACTTATAATCATCCCTGTCGGGAATGTATCTGTAAGTGTGGTACCATCAATGTTGTCAAAAAAACGATTCGAAAGTGTGAGAGTGTAACTCAACTGATCATCGGTACAAAAGGCGAACGTTGGATTTGCAAAATTGGTAAAGCCCAAGCTATATGGACAAGAACAACCATCTATGTGGTTACCACGAGGTCCTTGTGTTTGGAATCGGGCGATCTGACCAGAGCTTATATCAACGGTGAACAGCAAGTTCTGGATCGGATCCGGTCCTGGATCTGCAGCACCATAACCGTATAACCGGCCATTGGGGCCAAACATGAGCCCTCCAATCTTGCGCATGTCTGGAGTTGGAATTTTGGTAATGGGTGTGACACGACCACGATCGGGGCTATTCAGATTTATATCTATGCGTAGGATGAATCCTTTGGTTTCGTCGGGTTCTAAGTCGGCATCGAAGTAATTGCCTTGGTATGAATAAGCGACATCGGGATTACGAGGGTCGATAACCAGATCATCGATCCGCGGTGTGAATGGCCCACTCGCCTGACTGGCATCTCTGTCCCAAGCCAAGTCTATGCGATCTACCAGACGAAACTCATCCATCACGCTGTACACGAGTAGCTGGTCCAGTTCATGAACATGGCAGATATAGTAGCCGTCCGCGGTGCATTCGCCAGCGGTCACTGTGGCGGATTCCACCTCAGTGATTTGACCTATAATCTCATATGTGCCGTCGGAGGACAGTCTCGCAATCTCACCAGTTGCCATTACTGTCCCATAGATGTGGTTATCCAGTGGGTTGAAACCGAGGCCGTTGAACTCAGCTCTCTGATAGCGATATCGCGGGGCAAAGGTCAACGTACCAAATGGCCCAAAAATGACCTCATAGATAGTCGTACGATTGGTCCCTGTACTTGCACCGAACAGGATCTTGCCATCACATGGGAAAGACTGAGCGACAGCCGCTGGCATACCAAAGATCACCATGAACAGGGCCATGCTAAGGTGCTTCAGGATGGCTGATATCTGAGGTGTCGACTTCATCTTAGCCTGGGAAGATATAGCAAGTTGTGATGGTGATCTGAAAGATCAGTTAGGGCTTGCATGGATCAAACTTTTAGAAGATGTTCCATGTCGTGGATTCGACAGTTGATCAAATGCAAAGCGCACGGTATCTTGAAGTGCTTGCTTGTAAATATGTCATATTAATCCATGTACTACCTCGACTCACTCTGTCTGCTATTATGTTGTTTGATGTTGCTCCTTGGATCTGTTATCCAGGCTCAGTCATGTACGCTAATGTCATACAACCTCCGTTATGCCAATGAGCATGATGGAAATGATCGATGGGTAGAGCGAGACGAAGATGTACTTGCCTTAATTCAGCAGTACAAGCCAGTTGTTCTGGGAATCCAAGAAGGACTTCATGAGCAAGTCGTCTTTTTAGAAAATGGACTTGCAGGGTATGAACGGATAGGGGTTGGACGAGATGATGGCGCTACGAAAGGAGAGCATGCAGCCATTCTTTTTGATTCAGGAATATTACAATTGCTCAGCACCGAGACGTTTTGGCTATCAGAGACACCAGAGCAGGTCTCAGTCGGATGGGATGCTGCCATGGAGCGGGTATGTACCTTCGGTCATTTCAAGTTCAGGAGCAGTTCTCAGGAAGTGGTTGTTTTCAATGCACATTTTGACCATATCGGTAACATGGCACGATTAAATTCTTCAGAATTACTATTGAAGCAAGCAGAGCCCTTTATTCAAAAAGGAATTCCAATTGTTGTCATGGGTGACTTGAACGCTGAACCAAATTCGCCACCCATCCAGACGATAATTGAAGTGTTTGGGGATCCCCTTTTAATGACATCTCTGAAGGGGCCCATTGGGACCTGGAATGGATTTGATGCGACATCAGCTATGGAGAGGCGGATTGATTACATATTCCTGAGAAATGCGACGGTTGAGTCATATCAACACATAGATGACCGACGCCCTAATGGCCGCATGCCATCAGACCACCTTCCGGTATTGATGAAGGCAGACCTTTAGAAGGTTGTTGCAGGTTTTCAGAGATGCAAGCCGTTGTGATTTTACTTTCTTAGAGTAAAATGCCCGTCGATATGAAGTTTATCAGCATCGTGATCCTTTGGACGGCATTCCTTGTATCATGCCGACCCAGTCAGAAAGACGCATTGTCTACCACATACGAAGCTGATTGGGAGTCATTAGCCGAACATGACGAAGCGCCAGAATGGTTCGCTGATAGCAAGTTGGGCATCTATTTTCATTGGGGAGTATATAGTGTTCCTGCTTATGATAGTGAATGGTATCCTCGGTGGATGCATTTCGAGGGGACGCCTGCTTATGATCATCATGTGGCGACGTATGGGCACCCTTCGGAATTTGGTTATCATGACTTTGTACCGATGTTTACGGCGGATTATTTTGACCCTGAGGACTGGGTTAAACTGTTCAAAGATGCCGGGGCTCGATGGGTAGGGCCTGTGGCTGAGCATCACGATGGTTTTGCGATGTGGGACAGTGATATCACACCATGGAATGCAAAGGATCGAGGGCCAAAGAGAGATATAACAGGCGAAATAGCCGCTGAGGCACGAAAGCAAGGGCTGAAACTGATCACGACTTTTCATCATTCGAAGCAGCTCCAGCGATATGACAGCACCGTGATTGTGGATAATAATGGAGAGTATCCATACAAACTCAGTCACTTCCCTTACTTCGAGGATATGCCAACATCTTCGGATGACCCAGAGCTACAGATGCTCTATGGTAATATGGATCCTGACAAATGGCATGAGGAGGTATGGCTTGGGAAGGTAAATGAACTCGTGGATCGCTATCAGCCAGATATCATCTGGTTCGATTACGTTCTGGATGCGATCCCTGAGAAGTTTCGCCAGGAGATGTGTGCTAACTACCTCAACAAAGCTGCCGAATGGGATAAAGAAGTCGTTATCGTGCGCAAACAAGATGATCTACCCATCAACATGAGTGTAGATGATCTGGAGAAATCACGCAAAAAAGAAATAGATCCCAAGGTCTGGATGACCGATGAGACTGTTTCGACAGGTAGCTGGTGCTACACAGAGAACCTTAAGGTCAAATCGGCTGCAGAAGTCACACGTGTCCTTATCGATATCGTAAGCAAGAATGGTGTCTTATTGCTCAATGTCTCTCCTAAGGCGGATGGAACGATACCAAATGATCAACGACAAGTACTATTAGAGATGGGGGATTGGTTAAAACGACACGGCGAAGCGATTTACGGAAGCAGGCCCTGGACAGTGTATGGTCAGGGACCAACTGTGCAACCTGAGGGGCATTTTGATAATCATCGGGAATTCCTCAAATTGAAATATTCCAATCAGGATATCCGATATACCACGCAAGACAAGATCATCTATGCAACGATTTTGGGTCTTCCTGAAGCGGGTTCTGATTATAATTTAAATGCATTTAGCTCTTCTATACCCGATGTCGAACAAGTCGTGCATGTAGAAATCTTGGGTCAGGATAATACTGTCAGTTGGTCCCAACTTGAAAGTGGTTTAAAAATTACAATACCTGAGGGTGCCGAGGACCCGATTGCCACCGTAATTAAAATCACCACGGGATAAACGGTCGAGAATCTTTCGTGAGATATTTGTTAGACGACGATACATATGTAAAACTTACTCGGAGGTTTGACTCAGATCGTTGGGTTTACGTGTTGTTATTGATAGTTTGGTCAATCAACTTGATTCA
>JBCBIX010000032.1:0-25981 GCA_038523965.1 Bacteroidota bacterium | reverse complement strand
CGCATTCATTACAATGCTGGTTTTGTACAATTGAAATTTTCCAATTTAGAAAAGGCCGCCTTTCATATCAATGAATCTAAACAAGTAGCTATCGAGGTAGCAGATACATTCTTGCTTGCCAATGTCTATAACCTACTGGGTAATGTGGGTATGCTTACTGAGGATCTCGATCAAGCTTTAGCGGATATGAAAACGGGCTACCAGCTTGCCACAAAGATCAACTCTAAAACCTCGATCTATCTGCTCAGTGGTATCGCCAATGTATACACTACTGCTCAAAACATAGACAGCGCGCTATTCTATGCCGAGAAAGTGGTGGAAATGAAACGCGGTGGTTTAGATCAGATCAGTCTCCTAACCTCCATCAGTAATCTCTCCGAGATCTATCGCCAAAAGGAAGACTGTGATAAGTCAGATGAGCTCAGTGAGGAGGTAGTCGAGCGTGCGAGCGCAATGGGTGCTAATCACTTAGTAGTTGGAGGTCTCATCAACCTGTGCCAATGCGCTGCTGATGCTGGGCGTTGGTCACGTGGGGTTAGTTTTGCGCGACAAGCGGAGGAGTTGCTTCCTGAGGCGTTCGAACAGGACATGTCGGTAGACCTTCATGAATGTGCCATGAGATGCTACGAGGGACTGGGTGACTACAAGTCGGCATTCTATCATCAGCGCGAACACAAGTCGAGCTACGATAGCATCTTCTCACGCAAGTCCATAGCCGCTATCGATGAGCTTAAAGTCAAGCATCGAACTGAACTAAAAGAACAAGAGATACTTAACCTGCAGCAGCAAGCAGAGGTAGACCAAGCCAGATTTCAGCAGTGGACCATCTTCCTAATTGGTTTGATTCTAATCGCTCTACTTGCTGGTTGGGCAGTGTACTTGAATCTGCGAAAGCGACAATTGGCCGCAGAGAAGACAAAAGCTGAGACGGAACAGCGATTGCTCCGAGCACAGATGAATCCTCATTTTATTTTTAATGCGATTAGCTCGATTCAGAATTACCTTTTTGACCGGCAGGATCTAAAGTTGGGACTGACGTATCTGTCCAAATTTGGTGAACTGATGCGCCAAATTTTAGAGAATAGTCGCGAGGTGTACATCACATTGGATGAAGAGATCGAATCGTTAGAAAATTATCTTGAGATCCAACAGCTGAGATACAACAACAGCTTTGGTTATGAGATCATCATAGATCAGACGATAAATCCAAGTGAATTGATGGTACCGCCACTAATCGCACAACCATTCGTGGAAAACGCGATCGAACATGGCATGATCTACCGCATCGAGAATGGAAAAGTTAAAATCAAAATCAATACGGACACAGACAAGATCAAGCTGAGTGTGGAAGATAATGGTGTCGGAATCAAAGAATTAGAGGTCATCCCAAAGAACCCTGAATACACTAAGAAGTCCTTAGCGACACGTATTACTCGTGAGCGACTGGAGGCCATGTCACGTATCAGTCGGCAGAAGTTCAACTTTGCGATTGAATCTATTCAGTCTGGGGGTACGCTCGTTACTCTGGATCTACCCATCATATCCGCAGTCTGATGGTCAAGGCTATCCTTATCGAAGATGAGCTCAATGTCCGGGAGGGTTTCATCAAACTCATGAAGGTGTTTTGTCCTGAGGTTAATGTGGTTGCCGTGGCGGAGACTGTGGAGGAGGGCTTGGGATTAGTGCAAGGTTTTGACTTTGACATCCTGTTTTTAGACATCAATCTGCCAGATGGATCCGGTTTCGATCTGTTGCATCGCATACCCGACAGAAAATTTGCGACGATCTTCGTAACGGCATATGATCAATATGCCATTGATGCCTTTAAGATCAGCGCTGTCGATTATCTCCTCAAGCCTGTGTCTCCAGACCGACTGAAGCAGGCAGTGGACAAGGCAAAGACACAACTTGCAGATAATATTTCCCCTGATAGCTTACAGGTTCTCCAGGATCGACTGGCGAAGAAATTCGAGCAAACTGAAAAAATCATCCTCCGTGATGCCGAGCGACTCCAGATAGTCATCATCGGTGAGATCATCTACTGTGAAGCGAATGGAGCATACACCAAGTTTCATCTCTCCGAAGGAAGATCGATTATGACCAGTATCAATCTAAAAGAATATGAGAGGATGCTGGCTCCCTATGACTTCGCAAGATGCCATCACAGCTATCTCATCAACCTACATCATGTGACGGAAGTGGTCAAAACGGATGGCGGGTCAGTAAGGCTCACCGGTGATGCCCAGTTGCCACTTTCAACGCGAAAACGACCAGTCATCATAGACGCATTGAAAGGTCGATTTGTCAGTTAATGCTGGACATTAATCCAGTGTTCGTAGGAACCAAATAAGAGAGAAATATGTATTACTTTTGCGGCCCGCAAGGAAAGCTTCGCGAATTGAGGTTTTGCCTAAGGGTATTTAGAATTAGAAACATGATAGAATAACATATGCTCGTATTCCACAGAAAAGACGAAGAATCGATTGATCGCTTACTCAAGAGATACAAGAGAAAGCATCGAAACGTAAACCTTCGAGGTGAGCTCATGGATCGAAAGTTCTTCACCAAGAAGTCTGTTCGTCGTCGTAACGAGATCCTTGACGCCAAGTATCGTCAGGAGAATTATTCTTAAGCATCGTCACTTTTTTCTTTTAGTGGGTAAGAATTGATCGTCCCAATCGATTTTGTGATAAACAAAATCGTGATGATCAGATTTTTCCTCCTTTTTCTCGTCGGTAATTATTGTTCTTCTCTTGTCGGGCAAGTGTATTTGCCTGGGCACCAGACGGTGGAGTATACCGCTGACTCCATACCGGGTTTTTCGATTAAGAATTTTGCATCGGATAATCTACGCGGGTTTTCCTTGTTCAATGACCAGAACAGAAGCCTTGATCTGGCTATTGGTGGATCGCAGACTCTCTTCTTTGGTGATGTCGGAGTACTTTCTTCTTCTCCCGGTGTGCCACTTTTATTCAATATCGCAGGCAATGCACCGATGTTTATCGACACGGATGGCCAAGTCGGAATAACAGGCCCATCGAGTCTCAATACCCAGATACTTCGGATTCGATCGCTATCCACTTCACCTGCTCAAATTCTCTCTGGAATCGATGTGGACATAGCCCCATTAGGTATCGAGCAGGCCTCTGGTATTGGGGGGCAATTCAGGGGTGGGTGGAGAGGAGTCCGTGGACTATCTCGAGTCGGAGTGGGTGTTGAAGGCTTTTCTAATTCCAATAATGGTGTATTTGGAACTTCGAACCAAAGTGTAGGAATTTTGGGTACCAGTACGAACGAACAAGGTGTGCGAGGCGAATCATTAGGTGTTGGGAAGGCCGGTGTATATGGTATCAGTGTCTCTGGCGTCGGAGTTGGTGTACGAGGCGAATCCACTCTGTTATCAGGTGTTATAGGCAGTAGTGAAGACGGGCCTGGGGTCACAGGGACCAGCACTAAGCATCATGGTATCATCGGCAGCAGCGACGCCTCCCAGACCTCTGGAAAATTTGACTTTTATGCGACGGGAACGGCCATGGATTATGGAGCAAGTTCTTCTCGACGATGGAAGACGGACATCACCCCAATCGCAGATGCATTAGAGTTAGTAAGTCAGATGCGTGGTGTGAGATATACTTGGGACGAAGAGCATGGAGCCGGACGACGAGACATCGGATTCATCGCTGAAGAAGTGGGAGAGGTTTTTCCAGAGATCGTTGCTTATGATCCCAATGGTATTGATGCCGATGCGCTTGACTACACGAAAATCCCTGCTGTATTAGTTCAAGCCATCAATGAACTACATGCCAAGCATCAGCAAGAGATAAGCGAGCTTAGATCAGAAATTCAGTTGCTCAAAGAGCTCGTCCAAAGCAGTAATGCTGCTGCGGACTCAGCATCACTTCGGCCAACCATGCAACCAAACAAATCAAAATAGCGTCATTGGAATAAAAAACACGCCGTCATGCGCACATCACTACTTCTCATTGCATTTGTATCCATAGCCTTCGCCTTACAGGCCCAAAAGAAAGAAACTCGTAGTCTAAGTTCATTTCATGGCGTACATACGTCAGCCTCCATTAATACTAAACTCGTCAAAGGAGCCAAAAACCAAGTCGAGATCAAGGTTAGAGGAGTTGATCTCGAGGATGTCAAATCTGAAGTAGACGGAGGAATCCTAACCCTCGGTATGAAAGACAAACAGTGGGGAAACATGTGGAAGAATAAGGAAGTATGGGCCTTAGTCACCTATACGGACGAGCTCGACTACATCGGGGCCACTTCCAGCTCTGACATGATCGTAGAAGAAACACTAAGTGGTTCGGAGCTCTCGGTCAAGGTGACGAGCAGTGCCGATATGAAGGTTGACATAGATGTCGATGAACTTAATATCGATATCTCTTCAAGTGCGGATCTAACGATCTCAGGTCAAGCTAACAAGGCCAAAATAGATGCATCCTCCAGCGCCGATCTCTCTGGCAAAGGTCTTACCGTGGACCACGCCCGCCTGAAGGCCAGCTCAAGCAGTGATATCTCTATCGGAGTCACACAGAGTCTCGATGCAAAGGCTTCATCCAGTGCGGAGATTGTCTATTATGGTCAGCCAGAGAAGCGTAACATAGATCGCTCTTCTTCAGGGTCTGTACGAGGACGTAACTAAGCTGCCTCTGCGGCGGCTTTGATGTCTGCCAGGTCCTGTTCGATGGCTTTGCGCATGGATCCCTTCATCAGTGGTGTGAATATGGCAGCCATGACCTTAGCCATGAATGTCTGGGGCTTCCCCTCAAATGTCATGGTTAGTTCGCTGCCTTCACCTGCCTCCTTTACGATCATCGAGGAACGATACTCTGAGCCATGACTGGCAGCATGTGTGACGTAGTGACTGTTTGTAACAGATTCGGTGATGGTCATTGTTTCCTCAGCCGTTTTACCAAACAGGGTGCGCGTCTCTCGCCATTTAAGTCCGACCAGGTCATCTCCCTGTGGTCGTTCTACGATCTCGATGTCTTCGATAGCGCTGATAACTTGTTTGGCGCTTTCGAGGTCAGAGATAATTTTCCAAACGGTTGAAACAGGCGCCTTTATACTGGTGCTTAGATTGAAATTCATAGTGGTGTACGTTGGATTCGTGGATTGTTTACACCATAAGTTACCCGTTCTTTCTTATTCATCGCCTCAATTCGTGGCCACTGCTTGCTATCCTTAATCAGGGAATTCTGACTAAGTCCCCAAAGAAGATGGCGTTCAAAAACAGCTTGTTTGTTCCATACCAGGTCCCTCTGAAGTTTGGATCTTCTGCAAACATGATGGCGCGACCACGTCCGACTCGACTTACGACTATTGATGACGTTTTCTTTAGATGGGCGAGTACCTCTGGAGTGACAAAGCCATCGATATGAGGATCTTCGGCATACACTGCCACATTACAGTAGGGGTTCTTGGATGGCTTAAGCCAGACCGTATTGTTGCGATATACAGGCAGACGTCTGTCGTCATACCCGAAACCAATAGGGTGGGTGATATCAATATCCACTTCGAAGATGGTTCCCCCCAGCGCCTCTTTACCCTGGATCTCACGAGCCTTGATGTAACTCAGCCGTTTTGCCGCGAGCGAATCAGTTGGTGGTTCTTTGGAGAGAAGTGACTCATTCACTAATTTCTTACTGATTGCCCAAGAACTTGCCCTTCCGATAGTGATCAAAGTATTGCCCTTGGCAGTCCATGACTTGATTCGGGCGACGTCCGCACTGTCTAACATATTATAGGACCCAGAGACCAAGACCAATGTGGTATACTTATCAAGTTGAGCCCTGCCGAACATTGATGTTTTGATTTTGGTGATAGGCATACTCACACGAGTATCCAGCAGGTGCCATACAAATCCAGCCTCATATCCACTGACACCATCTCCGATTAGCATGGCAGCTCGAGGCGCGATGAGAGGTTCGACATATCGACTTCCCAGATCGATACCTCCTGTGCTATAGCCTGTAGACACACCATGGATGACAACTCCTTTATTCATGGATACCTCTGAAACGATGCCATGAAGCTGTTCGGCTTCGATGTCTTGACGCTGCACAGGTATGACGAGGGTACCATTAGCGAAGTACTTTCCATCATTTTCGAATGCTTTCTGGGCTACCATCACATTGACATCGTTGTCATGTAGGGCCTGGAGTACAGCAGGGCTATGGTAGTCACTCCAATCGACGAGATAGGCATAGTTTGATAATTCTGGTGTCTGCAGCTGTAGCGCTAAGTCTTCCATCACCACCTGTTCGCCAAGAGCAAGTCGACCACGGACCGCGGCGTAATCAATATCGTAGGCATTGGCCAGTGACCATGCAGAGGCATCATAGAAGACACTATCGCGATATTCCTCATAGGTCTCAAACATGGTCTGGACCATACGATACTGCGGCTGCCCTGTAGGTATGATGTAGGACGATCCTTCTTCGAAGTTTTGACCGGTGATCTGGTGGTCTTGAGTGGATCGATAGACGCGGATTTGATGGCGGAGCAGCAATTCTATGAAAGCATTCATGCGCGTCACATCCTTTTTTTCTCCGATGATGTAAGCCTGAATGCCACTTTTTTTGGCATTCTCGATCGCCGAGGTGAAGAATGATCGCTGATAGGATTGCAAGAGAGCGCGATGATCTACTGCTGCTTCTACCGTGGCAATGGAGTTAAAAAATTGGTGGCGTATCGTATATGGGAAGGTTAGTACTCCAAAATCTGTGTCCTGAGCATGGCCGCGAGAACTCGCCTGTTCAAACAACAGTGCCAATCCACCTTGGAGGTCTGGATACGAGGATCCATAGCCGGGATAGGTCCCATCAAAAACCTCCTTGGTGAAATAGAACGAACCCAGGTCATCCATCTCACGGGTATAGTACTGTGCAAACGAATCTGTTATTGAGGTGTAGTTTTCAATGGGCATAATTGGATGTAGTGATCCATTATCCTTCATTGGTTCGAAGAAATAGGAGCTATTCGTACCCATTTCGTGAAAATCCCCTACTACTCCAGGATACCACTGATGATACCATTCAAGTTTACCACGACTTTCAGGGTGTACGGCTAACAGCCAATCACGATTAAGATCGAACCAATAGTGGTTCGTTCGGCCTCGTGGCCATGTTTCGTTATGTTCAGCATCCATAGGATCAGTGACGAAAGGCTGACTGCGAAGGGCATTTGCCCATTGGGTATGACGATCTCGACCATCTGGATTAAGTGCTGGATCGATGATGACTACAGCATCATCTCGATAACGACTAATTGCGTCATTTGAGGAAGCGACAAGGACGTAGGCTGCTAACATTGCTGCTTCAGATGTCGAAGGCTCGTTACCATGAACGCTATATCCCAAGTTGACCAAGATGGGATGGTCTTGCATGTCTTCAAGTGTCAGATCTGAGTTTGGATCCAAGAATGCCAACTGTTTCCGTTGGATTTCCTCCAGGTTTGAGATATGCTTCTCGTCACTCACTTGCAGCATCACCAGGCGTCTCTGCTCATGCGACTTTCCGTAGTCGATAAGACTGGCACGTGATGACTGGGAGGCCAACAGCTCGAGGTAGCTCACCATCATATCATGTCGAGTATGATACTCACCAATACCGTAACCGAAGTACTCCTCGGGGGTAGTGATATCCGCATCGTAAGGTTGGAATCTCTCCAGGAAGTAGTCTTGGCTCTGGACGAGAGAGAGGGAAGACAGGAGGATTGCTGTTGTCAGTAGATAGGTCTGGATCTTGTTCATGTTACCAAAATAGGAGAAAGGCCAAGATTGGTAGCGTATGATGAGCTGAACAAAGTGAATACTGAGTAGAACTTCGGTACCCATCATTATCTCCGCCAGTACCACAGGTTACAATGTTTCAATCGTCGTCAGGTGCTACAGGGAAACACCGAATTTCACGTCTGTTTAACAAATTATTGTAAAAACATAAACAAAGGCTACCGGAAGGCATTTTCGCTGTACACAAACCAAAAAATTCAGATATGAAATGGTATTCCATTTATTCCGTAGTGGTGCTACTCTTAGCAGTGGCCATGGTGCAATCCTGTTCTGAGGACATCGCTGCGATCGACAATGATGTCGTCGCTATTGACATCGACGAAGCACAAGGTGAAATCGTCGACTTACTTGATCTGGCAGACCCAGAAAACAATGAAAAGACCAGCAGCTCGCGTACGTTTCGTACTCTTAATCAAGCCTTGCGCTGCACAGGTTTAGGAAGTGCTCTCTTCGACGGGCACAAGACGATCTATGCGCCTTCGGATGCAGCATTCGCTAAGCTGGGTCTAAACCGACACAATGTGTGTACTGAACTCGATAAGGAGACTCTGACGGAGATACTCCTTTATCACGTCGTAGGTGAAGTGGTCAGCATTCGTGAGCGTGGTTGCATAGAACCCCTTAATGGTGATGTTGCACAGGTATCTGTCAAACGCCACCGATTGTTTGTCAATGAGTCGCGCATCCGTGCCGCCTTTAACCAACGGGGTCGCCATTACTTCCTTCGTGTGTATCGTATTGATGCAGTTCTTATGCCACCCGCGAGGACGATCGTTGAGACTGCAAGCGGGGTAGACATGTTCTCGTCTCTTGTAGCTGCGGTTGTTGCTGCCGATCCGATGATTGCAGAGACACTTTCAGATCCAGACGGCATCTTCACGGTCTTTGCACCAACTAATGATGCATTCGCAGATCTCATTAGCGCTCTCGGCCTGAACACATTGGAAGATGTGGTCGCTGCTATAGGGGTTGATGGATTATCTACAGTACTGAGATATCACGTGGTGCCAGCCTGTGCCTTTTCTAATGATCTCAAGAATGGAGCAAAAATTCCAACAGCTCAAGGAGAAACGATAACAGTGGATCTGCGCAACTTAGCATTGATAGATAAGACTGATACTCCTGCCCAATTAGTTCCAGAAGGATTAGATATCAGAACGGCTAATGGCATCGTACATACCATCGATAAGGTGTTATTACCCAATGAAATTTTAATGATGCTCTAACGCTCTATTACGACGATTAAGATTTGAAAAGCCCGATGGTACTCCTGTCGGGCTTTTTATTTTCCAGATTCATTCGAATGCCTGAGTCTGTGCAGTTAGAACCATCTGAGATCAAGTGTATGACCTGTCTGATGTTCATCAGGGTGTACGAGCTTAATGGGTTCCATCTCTGTAGTATATGTGGGTTCGATCCATGCTTTTCGTCCAGCCGCGGCTTGTCGAGCCAATCGTCGTCGATTAGTGATCGTGTGATTCTCCCCGGCAAATCTGGAAATCCGTCTGGCCTGAGCCTCTAATGCATTTATCGGGAAGGTGTCGTAGCTGCGCCCGCCTGGATGAGAGACGTAGTAGGTGCATCCGCCGATAGGGCGTTCATTCCAAGTGTCATAGATGTCAAAGGTTAGTGGCGTATCTACCGGAATGGTGGGGTGTAGTGAAGACGGGGGGTTCCACGCCTTGTATCGGATGCCAGCGACATAGTTGTTCTTTTCCCCAGTCGATTGGAGTGGAACTACAATTTGGTTACACAGTAGTAAGTATCGATTTGTGTCTAATCCTTCGGCAAGTATTTCCAATTTCTCAACTGAGCTATCAACGAATCTTGCGGTACCCGTACTGGACATTTCTTCTCCGAGAACGATCCAAGGTTCGATACCACCTCGTATAGTCAGTTTAGTATTCTGCACTTGCGCCTCACCAAGTACTGGGAATCGAAATGCGAAGAAGCTTTCTAACCAATCTAACTCAAAAGGGATTCCCGCTTTCTGCAAGTGTTGTACGACTTCATGCATATCCTCTCGACAGTAGTGGTGCAGGAGATACTTATCGTGTAGCCCTTTGCCCCAATCCTGCAGAGGTTCCCTGTACGGATTCTTCCAAAATGCTGCAACGAGACCTCTAATCAGCAGCAATTGGATCAGACACATCTGCTTGCTTGGGGGCATCTCAAATCCACGTAATTCCAAGATGCCGAGACGACCGGAGTTGCTATCAGGATTATACAGCTTGTCGATGCAAAACTCTGCCCGGTGCGTGTTGCCAGTGATGTCAACCAGCATGTTCCTAAATAGGCGATCGACGATCCAGGGCTGCGGTTGCGGATACTTGTCCAGTTCTTTGAATGCAATGCGTAGATCATCCAGATTCCCCCATCGACCCTCATCCGCACGTGGTGCTTGACTGGTGGGGCCCACAAAAGCAGTCGAAAAGAGGTATGATAGCGAGGGGTGGTTTTGCCAAAAGTTGACCATACTTCGCAACAGGTCAGGACGACGAAGCAGAGGGCTATCACTTGGCGTAACACCACCGAGTGTAATGTGATTGCCTCCACCAGTGCCAGTGTGGCGACCATCGAGCATGAATTTTTCTGAGACCAGATACGACTTGGAGGCTTCCTCAAACAGGATATTATAATTCTGAAGGATCTCCCTCCAGCTATGGGCTGGGGCGACATTCACTTCTACAACTCCCGGATCTGGAGTTACAGCCAGTTTTTCAACTCGATAGTCAGTAGGTGGTTGATACCCTTCGATGATAACTTTAATCTCCATACTACTTGCCACCTCCTCGAGATGATGCATGAGCATGGCGAACTGATCAAAATTATTTAGAGGTGGAAGGAAGACATATAGTCTACCATTTCTAATTTCTGCGCAGATCGCTGTTTTGATTGTGCTTTTGACGCTGATGAACTGGTTCGGTTTTGCAGTTGTAGTTGGGTCTACAAGTTCTCCAAGATCATCTAACATACTTGGCTCGATGACAACTTCCTTTTCTTCGGGACTTTGATAGGGTAGTTGGTCCAATGGTAGTCGATAACCCATCGCAGAATTCCCTGGAAGCAGATATAGATGTTTGCGATTAAATTTCCAATGACAACTCTCCCAGCGGTGATAGTACAAACCATATTGCAGAGGTAGTACATATCCGATTTCATTTTGAATGCCTTCTTCAAGAAGTTGTTTGAGTCGTTTTTTTTCTAAGGATAGGTCTTCCTCAGGTATGTCAAGCCAATTTAGAGGGAGGGTTCCATTCTCCCAATTGAAGTAATAAATATCCTCATACGCTGGAGCGATATTAGAAGAAGATACCCCTAATCGTTTCGAGAGTTTTTTTAGAAATTTCCGAGCTTTCTTTGGGCCATAGTGTAACTCTTCTTGAGGAGTTGCTAACCACTTCGGGTTTCTCCAGACAGGAGTGCCATCTTTGCGCCAGTAGATGGCATACTGCCATCTTGGGATCGGTTCGCCAGGATACCACTTGCCTTGGCCTTGATGGATAAGTCCTCCAGGCGCTAACCGATCTCGCAGACGTGTAGCCAGTTGGTAGGCTTTTGTTCTTTTTTGAAATCCATCTGCATCTGTATTCCATTCATCGGACTCCATCATATCTGTAGAGACGAATGTGGGTTCACCACCCATAGTCAGTCGCACATCACCTTGTTCTAAAAGGCCATCGATGTGATCACCGAGCTTTAGGATTTGTTCCCATTGATCATCTGTGTGTGGCTTGGTTACTCGGGGTGTTTCGTAGATGCGCTCGATCAAGTTCTCATATCGGAATTCGACTTCACATGGATCGGTCAATCCTGTGATCGGTGCTGCACTTACAGGATCTGGAGTACAACTAAGGGGGATATGCCCCTCACCTGTAAGGAGGCCAGAGGTCGCATCCAGACCTACCCATCCCGCTCCTGGAAGGTACACTTCAGCCCAAGCATGAAGATCTGTGAAGTCCCGTTCTGTCCCGCTGGGTCCGTCGATCGACTTTTGATCTGGGGCCAGTTGGATGAGGTATCCGGAGACAAACCGAGCTGCTAATCCATGACGTCTTAAGATCTGGACCAGTAGCCATGCTGAATCTCGGCAACTTCCACTTTGCTTTTCTAATGTCTCTTCACAAGACTGAATCCCAGGTTCTAACCGAATGGTGTAATTAACACGTTCGTAGATGAGATTATTAACACCTACTAAAAAATTGTTGGTTTGATCTTCTAAAAAACTTCTCGACTGTTCGAATAACTCATTGAGCAATGGTCCGTCATCTTTCAATTCCAAGTATGGCTGCAGTTCTTTTTTTAATTGGTCAGAGTAGGTGAATGGAAAGGTCTCAGCCTGCTCTTCTAAAAAAAAGTCAAACGGATTGATCGTGACCATATCTACGATGACCTCTACCTCGACATGGAAGTGATCGACCTGCTCGGGGAAAACGACTCGGGCCATGTAATTGCCAAATGGATCCTGCTGCCAATTAATAAAATGGGGTTCAGGAGAGATCTGCATGCTATATGCCAGAATAGGGGTGCGTGCGTGAGGTGCTGGCTTGAGCCGTATAACTTGAGGACCTACATGGATGAGTCGATCATAGTCGTAATAGGTGTTGTGTCTGATGGCGACGTGCAGGCTCATAGTTGCAGTGTTTGGATCGCAAGTGTAGGGACATGTTAGCATCCACTACGAGATTTGAATGTAACATTTCAACAGGATTCGGCGATCAGTTCACTTTTTTGAATTTGTTATTTTCACCTCAGGCCGTCGGATTTGAACGATACGTCAAGAGATGGCTTTTTTCGAGTGATTTCTTGGATGTAGAGCAAGCGTAACGCACATGGAACAATCGAGGCTGTATGAGTACACGGTCAAATCAGGATTTCTGGATGAAGTCTTTAAGAGGGACAATACAATCAGTGATCTCTATCGCGACATACTCTCCGGCTTCAGCTCACTAAGCCACGCAGATTTCGAGCGACTGAATGAGTCTGTGAAGCTTTCTTTCTTGAACATGGGAATCACCTATGCCGTGTACAACGAAGATCAGGGAGGGACAGAGAAAATATTCCCCTTCGATATGATCCCAAGGATTATCGACTCCACAGAGTGGGGAACCTTACAGCGAGGTATCGAGCAGCGCAATCATGCGCTGAATCTCTTCATCAGTGATATTTACAACGATCAGAAGATCCTCAAGGACAAGGTTATTCCGGCAGAACTGATCCATAGTTCTAATCACTACCTCAAGGACATGGAGGGGTTTCGTCCACCTGGAGGCGTACACAATCATATCAGTGGTACTGACCTGATCCGACACAAGGATGGAGAGATGTACGTCCTCGAAGACAACTTGCGTAACCCGTCGGGAGTGAGCTACGTGATCATGAATCGGAAGATCATGTATCGCAATTTCACCAGCATCTTCAAAAGTCAGGAGGTGTTGCCAGTATCCATCTATTCGGAAGAACTTCTGGCGATGATGGAGTCTGTGACCCCTCGTCTGTCAGATGAACCCGTCTGTGTGCTTCTCACTCCGGGGCAATTCAATTCTGCATATTACGAGCATTCTTTTTTGGCCCAGGAGATGGGCATCGAATTGGTGGAGGGTCGCGATCTATTCGTCGATGATGATATCGTGTACATGAAGACCACGACCGGTCCAATACGTGTGGATGTCATCTACAGGAGAATAGACGATGACTTCTTAGATCCAGCTGCTTACAACCCTGAATCTATTCTCGGGGTCAAAGGACTTATGAAGAGTTACTTCAATGGGAATGTCACCATCATCAACGCACCTGGTAATGGATTTTCGGATGATAAGGCGGTGTGCGCATATGTGCCGGATATTATCAACTACTATCTGAACGAGGAACCTTTGATCCACAACGTGCCCACATACATCTGTGCGAAAGAACAAGATCTTCAGTATGTCTTGGATCATACATCAGAACTGGTCGTGAAACCTGTGGACATGTCGGGAGGTTATGGGGTCACCATCTGTGATGCCCTGACCAACTCGGAATTAGAGCTCGTCCGTAAACAGGTAAAAGCAAATCCGCGTGGTTACATCGCACAACCCAAGATGTATCTCTCCACACACATGACTTATATCGAAGAGGAAAGTCGATTTGAACCTCGGCATATTGATTTGCGAACGTTCGCCTTGATGGGTGCAGATCGCACCTTTGTGCTGCCAGGTGGGCTGACGCGTGTAGCCCTTAAGAAGGATAGTCTGATTGTGAACTCATCGCAGGGTGGTGGATCCAAGGATACTTGGATACTTAATAATCAATCCTAAAGAATTTAGAAATTGAAATAATTCGCAGATTATAATTATAAACATGCTATCAAGAGTTGCTAATAATCTGTATTGGATGGGACGCTACTTGGAGCGGTCCGAGCATTTGGCTCGCTATACCAAGGTTCAGTATTTCAGTTTGTACGATGCCCCTCATCTACAGAGTATTGACTTCGTATTATCGTCGATCGTCAATATGACAGGTATCGATTACGATATCAGCGAGACTCCGATAGACGAGCAGGATGTCATCCACGAAGTAGGTTTGGCAAGGTCAAATTATTCGATTTTCTCTTACGTTTTAGCGGCCAGAGAAAATGCTCGTAGTGCCCGAAATGTGCTTAGTGACGAGCTCTGGGAAGTAATCAATCAGTATTACCGATTTGTACAAGAGTATGATCCTGATTACTTCAAAGTCAGAGGCTTGTTTGAATTTACCTACGAGGTCAACAAGCATTGTCAGATCATCAAGTCAACCATCAGCCATACGATGCTGCACAAGCTATCCTGGATGATCATCAGCTTGGGAATTTATCTCGAGCGTACGGTTCAACTTCTGCGCACGCTTCAGAGCAAGCTCACAGACATTAAGTTCTTGACTATGGACGAGCCCAATACAGTCCTCGAGCGCTATCAGTGGACAACTGCTCTGAAAATTATGGAGGCATTTGATATTTATCGCAGGTTTATCAAGCGACAGAATAGTAAGGCAACTCCTGTGGACTTTTTGATATGGGACAAGACATTTCCAAGATCAGTGCTTTACAGCCTATCCAAAGTGGATGAACTCATCACGGCTATTAGTGCGCATGAAGGGGGACATGGTGATATCAGGTTTCACTCAGGGAAGCTACACACCAAGGTCCGATACAGTACGAAGGAGGAGACGCAACATCTGTCGGACTATTTAAACAGTCTGCTCGATGAGGTATCCATATTACATCAGTTGATCGATCGAGGCATATTTCACAATACGGAGGAGATGGAAGAAGATAGTCAGGAGGGTGTGCAAGTGCAGCTTCAATCTCAAGATCATCAGGCGTAACAATTTGATCAAGTGTGTCGTATCGTAATTTTTGCGATATATGCGATTCCTAAAACCGACTCAAGATGACATACTGCCTTGGAGTGAAAGTAGAGGAAGGTCTTCTCGCTATCGCTGACACTCGCATTACCACTGGAACAGAGACTACCAGCGCCAAGAAGATATCAGTCCACCATACCGGGAATAGTCGACTGTTTTTGATGACATCTGGACTCCGATCCATTAGGGATAAGGCAGTCACCTATTTTGACGAATTGTTGGCGAGTCCGCAGTGGGAATTTCGCAAGATGTATCAGGCTGTCAATGCTTTCGGTGAGCAGCTAAGGCGAGTAAAGTCAGAAGATAAATCTTCGCTCATGGAGAGCGGGTTGATTTTCAATCTGTTCTCGATCGTCGGAGGGCAATTGGAGGACGATGATGAGCATAAGCTATTCCTGTTATATCCAGAAGGTAATTGGATAGAGATCGGCCAGGCGACACCATTCACGATCATTGGGAATTCTGGGTACGGTAAGCCGATCCTCAATCGTACGATTAACTATCATTCGACCTTGCTTTTTGCGCTGAAGACGGGATTGCTCTCATTTGATTCGACCCGAGTTAGCGCTAATGACGTCGGCTATCCCATCGATGTCGTCATTTTGCGCAAGGACTTCGGGGAGATGATCCAGCAGCGATTTGAGCAGGATCAAGTTGAACGAGTGAGTGACTTCTGGGAGTCTGAACTGCGACAGGTGATTAGTCGAATACCTGAGAATTGGATTCATGAGTTGATCGATATCAATCCCAATGCCCACAATCAGCAGAATATCATCAATCCGCCACAGCAGCAATACCAGTATCAACAGCAGAGTCAGAACCAGAGCTTCCCACCTTACGATCCCAGTTATCGACAGTAGCAGACCGTACTACATGATGTGAACCTCGTACCTCAGTTGGCCATCACCTTTGGTCTCTTTGACTGTGATTTGCCCAGACTCGGGTGTTCTTGGTTTGGAGTTTTTACGAAAGACCATCACCGTACCTGTCCTGGACTTGGGGGCGGTATGATCCTGTCGATAGGGTTGTTCAGACGCTTTGAGGTAACCTAAGTTTTGTAATTCTGCGATCAGGTCGTCAAATCCTTCTTTTGATTCACTTTGCAAATTGATCGAATTGATCACGGGCTGTCCAGTCTTCTGTTTGATCGATATAATTAGACTGTTGCGCCGATCATCACTGTATGATAATACGACTAAGTCTTTGGGCCCCACGGGCGAAGATGATAGTCTGTTTTCTTCTGTAAGCACTAAACCATGTTGTGCGATTTTCTTGTCGATGCAAGCCCTGCTTTTACATGCCCATATGTCTATCAGATTAGACATGGTGAGATTGTAGACCATCCCATGTGGTAGCAACGATAGGAGAGTCAGGCTTAAGAATATAATCTTCATGAGTAGTTGGGTCCTTGATAGTGTAGTCTGGAGTTAGACAATTTGCCCCATAAACTTAGGTAGTCTACACATCAGAAAACTCCACATATCATAATGAAGAAATTACTTTTGCCATCGCGCTAATCAATGTCTGCGTCGCGTCCTTCTGATCTCGAATTGGGACAATATCGAACTCAGCTTAGTAGAACAGCATTGTCATGAGCGAAATGAAAACAAAAGCTATGAGTGATATCAAGAAGTGCGTCATTATTGGTTCTGGCCCAGCGGGATATACTGCTGCTATCTATGCCGCACGAGCTGGGATGAGTCCTGTGCTGTATACAGGCCCGGAACCAGGAGGACAGTTGACGATAACCACCGATGTAGAGAACTATCCTGGCTATCCAGATGGTATAATGGGTCCACAGATGATGGAGGAGTTCCGTAAGCAGGCAGAACGTTTTGGCACGGTCGTAAACTATGAGATGATCTCTAAGGTGGACTTCTCTGGTCCTGTTCATAAGATATGGACGGAAGGCAGTGAAGAGATCCAGGCCCATACGATCATCGTTGCCACTGGTGCCAGCGCCAAATGGCTTGGACTACCTTCAGAGGATAAGCTCAAAAACAAAGGTGTGTCCGCTTGTGCAGTATGTGATGGTTTCTTTTTTAAGGGATTCGAAGTAGCCATAGTCGGCGCAGGGGACACAGCTGCGGAGGAGGCCACCTACCTCGCCAAATTATGTCCGAAGGTCCATATGCTTGTCCGTCGAGATGAAATGCGGGCGTCTAAAATCATGCAGCAACGGGTGATGGACATGCCTAACATAGAGGTCCATTGGAATACGGAGACAGTCGAAGTACTCGGTGATGAGGAAGTAGAGGGAGTTTTGGTTCGAAACAATAAGACTGGCGCTGAGTCTACGCTTGATGTGAAAGGGTTTTTTGTTGCCATCGGGCACAAGCCCAATACTGACATTTTTAAAGATTGGTTGTCCATGGATGAGACAGGCTACCTTGATGTACATGCAGGTAGTTCCAAAACCGATATATCTGGAGTGTTTGTCTCTGGGGACGCCTCTGATAAGGTGTATCGGCAGGCAGTAACGGCCGCGGGTACTGGATGTATGGCCGCGTTGGATGCAGAGCGATACCTCGTCGAATCAGGTGTGATCTAATCTGGGAGTCAATCCAGAAATAATACAGATAAATTAGTGACCAAGGAGAAACGGTCGTACACCCGTTAATTTGAAAGAGAAGAAGAAAAAGCTATGAAAAACACCTTATCGATCATCTTAATACTCACACTGGCATGTGCCATTATCTCATGCGGAGGCAAAGAATCAGCCCCGACTACGAGCTCTGCTGGAAAGGTAACTGCTGATGCGACAAGCGCGCAATCCAGTAAAAAAGTAGCCGCCTCAAGCAGTGCAAATCGAAAAGGAAAGTTGATCTACAAACAATATTGTACAGTATGCCATGGTGCTGATGGAAAGTTGGCAGTGAGTGGTGCCAAGGACCTGAGCATGTCCAAGATCTCCCTTGAAGAACGAATCAATCAGGTTACAAATGGGAAAGGGCTGATGACGCCGTATAAGGATATACTCAGCGAAGATCAAATCAAATCAGTGTGCTTATACATTGAGGAACTCCGCCAATGATAGATTATTCAAATCACTATATACAGCGGCTGCTCATGACGACATGGGCGGCCGCTTTTGCTTTGATTCTCATCGGTCAGGAAAGTGTCGAAGCAGAGAACTTAGATACAATAGTTGTAACTGCAACACGTATTGAGGTAGATGCTTTGTCGACCGCCCGCAGCGTCACTACAAGTGACATCGGTGTACAACTCCCACATCTCACACTTACCAGCATTCAAGAGCAGCTGGGCCAAATCCCAGGTCTGTTCACCCAGAATGAGACGAACTATGCTCAGGATTTGCGAGTCTCCATACGGGGCTTTGGAGCGAGATCGGCTTTTGGCGTTCGCGGAGTGAAGCTGGTAGTAGATGGTATCCCAGAGACAACTCCAGACGGACAAGGTCAGGTGGATAATCTGATGCTGAGCGAAGTGTCTGAGATTCAGGTTCTTAGAGGTGCTTCCTCATCGTTATATGGCAATGCTTCTGGAGGGGTCATTCAGATGTCTTCCGGTGAGATTTTGGCAAGGCCAACTCTTGATGCAGCTATTCGGATTGGTGCATGGGGCCATCGCCACTACTCACTGGGAGGAACGCTTGTAGGAGACATCCATAAGCTGCGGGTATCTGGTTCACATCAAGCATGGGCGGGATATCGAGACCACAGTGCCATGTCACAGACGAACCTACATGCCAGGTATAAGTGGGATATCTCATCCAGAACTAAGCTGTCTTGGCAAGGGAATTATGTGGATAGCCCAATGGCCCAAGATCCTGGCGGTGTGGCTTTGACCCAGGTAGCTGAAGACCCATCATCAGCACGAGATCGAAATCTATTATTCGATGCTGGAGAGGCTATCCAGCACTGGAAGACTGGAGTTCGTGTTACTCATGAGTTGGCGGGAAAATGGACTTCGACAACTTATGGCTTTCTCTCCGGGAGAAAGTTTGATGGCCGATTACCATTCGAGAATAGTGGTGCGATTGATTTGGATCGGATATATGGCGGACTTGGGACTCAGATCACTCATAAATCTGTTTTTGAAAAGTCAGCAAATCAATTTTCTGCAGGAGTGGACTATGCTGATCAATCCGATGACCGTGAACGCTACGATAACCTCGAAGGAGATAGGGGAGATCTACGTTTGGATCAAAATGAATCCTTTACGAATCTGGCCATTTTTGTCCTGGATCATTGGAGTTACCAAGACTGGCGTATTCAGGCCGGCGTACGGTGGGATTGGAATCGCATCGCGGTTACAGATCAACTCTTGTCCAATGGCGAATCATCCGGTAGCGAAGTACTCACCTCATTAAATCCATCGATCGGAATCTCATATCTCTTAGGTGAGACTGCCTCCGTTTTTGCCTCTGCTTCGACAAGTTTTGAGACACCAACACTTTCGGAGATAAGTGCTGATCCAAGAGGAAATGGGTTTAATCAGGATCTCAGCCCCCAGCGCGCATTCACTATCGAAACAGGACTTCGTCAGCAGGTCCGAGATCGATACACATGGAGCTTGAGTTTGTACCAGACGACTACGTCAGATGAGATTGTATCGTTTGAGTTGCCAGATTTTCCGGGCAGATCATTTTTTAGAAATGCAGGAATGACCTCCCGATTGGGAGCTGAGCTTTCTGGCATGCTCAAGATTAGTCCATATTTCAGTGTGAGTGGAAGTTGGACGCAAGCCTCATTTACGTATAAAGACTATATCGTCGGCGAACTGGACCTCAGTGATAATCGAATGCCCGTTCTCCCGCAGCAATTTGGTGATGTCTCATTGATTTATGATGATGCCCATTGGTATGGTCGGGCGGATTGGGGATATAAAGGTTCGTTTTTTGCCGATGATCAGAACGAGACCACCGTCGAATCCTGGAGCTTGCTCAATGTTCAGTTAGGATATCGGTGGTTGCTGAGTGGCTGGGAGGTCATCCCATCGCTACGAATTAATAATCTGCTTGATGCATTCTACTTCGATAATATCCGTCCCAATGCATTTGGTAGTCGGTATTACGAAGCCGGATTACCAAGATGGTTTCAAATGAGTGTCACAATGCGCCTGATAAATTAGGTCATCAATGGTTGTGCGAAACTGGTCATTCAATCCTAAGATTCCACACCCTCATTGTGGATTTAGACCTCACCTCAGACGCATTGTGTAATAACTCATACGGTAGAATGCTGCCACAGTATGACTCTACTCGATCAGAGACGGCCGTACAACTCCAGGATGAAGTCGTTGCACAGTGGCGAGATCCCTTCATCATAGTTGGCCACATTGGACAGCACGATAACACCGATCTGCTTCTCCTTATCCATCATTAGAATCGATGAGAACCCACCGGTTCCTCCGTCATGGGTGTGAATTCGAAATACCTCATCCTCATAAATCAACCAACCCAAGCCCATCGAGAGGTTATTGTCGATGGTGAATGCAGCCTGCTGTGCTCGATTGACAATCTCATCATTCCTGAAGTTGTACTGGATGAATTTTGCCATGTCCTGGACTGAGGATTTGACCGATCCGGCGCCACTCATGGTCTCATCAAAGTTCCAATGCGAAGTAATCTCACCTTGACGGGTCCGTGGTGTCACCAAAAGTTCCGGGTCCACATTGGTAAGGAGTGTGGTGGTCTGAGTCATATCGAGATGACTTGTAAGTGTGTTTTTGAGCAAGTCTTCGTAAGTCGTATTCGCCATCTGTGCCAATGTGTATCCTAAGATGCCCATCCCAAGATTGGAGTACTCGTATGAGGTCCCAACGGCGATGTCTAAAGGCATATGATTCTGGAGATAGCTCTGAAGGTTATCACCGCTATACGAAGCATAAGGGTCCATGATATCAAAGTCCTTTACTTCATCAACATTGGTAGGAAGAGATGGTAATCCAGATGTATGAGTAGCTAATTGTGCTAAAGTGATCTCTCCACCTGCTCGCAGAGGGTATCCTAATTGATCTTCGACTCGATCATTCAATGCAGCCCTCTGTTCGGAGATAAGTGCTGAAAGACTAATGCCAGTAAACACCTTGGTAATCGAGCCAATCTCGAAGATGTGGTTTGCGTTAGCAGTGCCTCTGAGTACTCCGTTCTGATTTTGCACACCTATGTATTCTACCTGGCCCTCTTGAACTAAGGCAATGGCTACCTCTGCATCCGGGGGAAGATCAGATAGACGCTCCTCTAAGAGATCTGCATAGCGCTTATTGTCGATATCATCTCGTAAGGGTGAGTTCTCAGTCGTGCATCCAATAAGGGAGATAGCAAGGATGATAAGCATGGTTTGATAGAATGTGATTCTGTTCTTTTTCATGGAGTTAAGATTTTTAGATAGTGATCGAATAGGATGAACCTTAGTAGTTCAACCACGATCAAACCTATGCTTAGGGTAGGGTGAGTCAGTCTCGTTTTCTCCAGTTTGGAGATATTAGGACCTACTGGTGTGTCTTACGGTAGACGTGAGGAGTCATACCCGTCTGCTTTTTGAAAACTGTGTGAAATGTTGACTTTGATGAGAAGCCACACTCAAGCCCGATGGAGAGCAAACTATAATGAGCGAATTCGGGATCAAGCAAACAGGCTTTGACATCCTCTACACGATAGCTATTGAGATAGGTGGCAAGGTTGTCTCCCGATGATGTTTTGACGATTTGAGATAAGTAGCTGGGGCTGATGCCGAGTAACTCAGCTACCTGACTGCGATCAATACTACTGTTGCGATGAATCTTGTGCTCCTTGCAGAGCACTTCTAACTTCTGATAATAAGAGTTAGCAGGATCCGAGCTTTCGAAAGTCAAAGATGCCTCTTGAGAGAGAGCATTATCTGCTGTTATCTGGGAGGACGATGGTTGTCTTTGCTTATCACGTCGATGGGCGAAAATGTCACGAAGCTGTTGCCGGTCAGTAACAAGTTTTAGTCTATAAACTCCCCAGTAGGACACCCAGTGGACAACAAGAGAAATGAATAAGGCGAGTAAATAAACTGGATAAACTGAATCCTCTCGAATGAATAAACTCATCGGTATGAACAGGAACCAACAGACAAAAAAAGCAATCTCAAATCGCCAGAGATGAAGCAATCGCTGGCGTTCTTCTCGATCCTTACTGTACTGAAGAGCCTTGTATGTCAGACTAACAACCAGCGGAATGAATACCAGTGACAAGAGGGTAAGAGAGGCTTCGATTATGGACAAAGGAAGTGACGAAGCTCCAACCCCAGAAATTCCTGTAGGATCACTTGCAACAACACTCCACAGGCCATGAATGAGCGAAATAAAATAGGGTACAAACAACCATCGAATCTGACTGGACGTGCGCCAAGGATGTCTGACCTGATAGATGACGTATAGCAAAACAAAAGCGGGAAAAAGAAACTCCGAGTCTATGGCATCAATGACTAACAGAGCTGGAGAGTGCTTGTATGCCTCTGTCATCTCAAGGATCAAATTCAGAAGAGACAGAGAGATCGAAAACAGTCCAAATGCCAGAAACTGGTTCGCTCGACTCCTAAAAAAAGTCGAACAAAGAAGAATCAGACCAATCACGATGCCTTGGAAGACACCGATGCTAAGTAGAATAGACAGCAGCTGTTCGTCCATGGCGGCACAATATCTATTCCTCAGGTTACTTCCACCCCTATCGGTGCCTTTGAGTTAGTTTGAGGAGAGAGTTTTGAGCCCTTTTTCTATTCCGTACGCATGATGGATCGTATGCACCTTGGTAAAGACAAGTAGTTCACGCAGAGAGATAAGTCCAATCGCAGGATGAGGGACACAAGTCTTTTGTAACTCTTCATCGCTACGTCGATCCATCTCCTTAAGAACATCTTCGAGCACAGTACGGAACTGTCTGTCTAAGTCAGTACGCTGATCCCCGGTGACTGCTTCCATAGTGAATTGTGGTGGTGCCTTCACCATACCTGTGCTAAGGACTTTTACATAGGTATTTTCCATGTCTGCCTCGGTCATCTCATCCCGATCTAATAGGCCGTACTTCTTCTGTAATTTCTCAGCTGGTATCTGGAGTGCCTTAACTAAAGGGAGCGTACTTAGGATAAGGTGTCCGAGATGTTGCCCTGGACTCCATTTTCCCTTGGCCAGTGGTGTCTCGAAGGTGGTGTCAGACATCAGTTCAATCTGGTTTAGCAGATGACTAAAGGATGATCTCAATCCTACTTTGATTTCGTCTCTACTGAGAAGGTGAGTCGTTGGATCGCTATTCATTATTTATTTAGTTATTTTAAGTAACTAATGTAATCTGTAATGGCCTTCCGGCCAATACATTCTTGATCCATAACTCAGGTACATGCGGGTAACTAATATTGATTCACAAGGACTTACACTTCGCGAAAAGGTGAAAAATTTTTTCCTGCGATCCGTACCGCACGGACGAGTCGGCATGTGTCCAACTAAGGATGTATTCGCAGTTACGACAGATAAGTGGAGTTTATTCTGCCTGTACAACTTGGCATATCACGGTAGAATGCGATTTGGGGCCTTGCAGAAGAAGATCCCTGGTATCTCAGCGAGAATGCTCTCTGTTACCTTGAAGCGTTTAGAATCTCATCATATGGTCGCTCGCACGATGTATGCCGAGATCCCGCCAAGAGTAGAATACGAATTGACTGAGTTCGGTAAAGGAATGTCCGAACAACTTATCGAGATCAGTACCTGGATGATGGATCAGCACCCATTCTACCAGAATGCTACTGATCGATCCACTCCTTGAATGTGGACACGCGACCTCGCGCGACAACCAAGTCCAGATCCACATCATGCTCAGGCTGCAGTGCCAACTTTAGTCGCTGATTCAGATAGGGGTGAATCTTCGAGATATACCGATGGTTGATGATCTGACTCCTATTAATCTGAAAGAATTGGTCGGGATCAAGTTCTTGAGAGATGCGATCGATAGTCCGATTATAGATATATCTGCTGCCATCCCGTGTATGGAGGAAGGTGATGCTATCCTCGCTGTAGATTAGAACTACATCCTGAACATCGACATATTCGAAGTGATTTCCACGTCTGACCAAACATCTCTTCTTAACTGTCCTTCGAAGATCTTTTAAGGCATCTAATACACCAGAAAGGTCTGGTCCTCCTTCCTTCTTTCCTTCGTAATGACGATGGTATTTATCCAGTGCTGATCGCAGTTCGTCGCTGTGGATCGGTTTGAGTAGATAGTCCACGCTGTGCAGCTTAAAGGCATCTACGGCATACTGATCGTAGGCGGTCGTAAAGATGATGGGGACTTCGACATCGACATGTGAGAAGATCTCAAAGCTCATTCCATCAGCCAGTTGGATATCTAAGAATATGAGATCGAGTTTTGGCTGCGTCGATAGGTATGTCAGGGTGCCGTAGATACTATCATGATGGGCATCTATATGAATGCTCGGATCGATACGCCGTAGCGTTGTTGCCAAGTATTCGTAGGCATTGATTTCGTCCTCAATGATGGCTACGTTCATGCGCTCAGATTGGTCACCGGCAGCAGTGGAAGATGGACAGAGAATGCACTTCTGGTCTCAAAGATCTCAATCGGGCGATCTGTAAAGTAGGAGAACCGCTGCTTAATATTTTTTAGTCCGATTCCGGTGCTTGATACAGATTCCAGTTTTCGTTGGAGATTGTTTTTCACGATCAGCGTCTGCGAAGGTTGGTCTACATCGATCTTAATGTGCAGCGGTTGATTTCGCGAGACTATGTTGTGTTTGACAGCATTTTCTATGAGTAGTTGTAGGCTCAGCGGTAGGATTCGGTACTGTTGGTCTGGTTTTAGGTGACATTCGAACTGGAGGCCTTCGCCAAATCTCGTTTTGAGAAGTTCACTGTAGAGATGGGCGAATTCATGCTCCTTGCTTAGAGGGATGAGTTTTTCCTCTTTGGTACTGACGGTATACCGATAGAACTTGGACAGACGAGTCAGGTAATCGATCGCTGCCTCTGAATCCGTTTGAATGAGATTCATCAACGTGTTCAGACTATTGAATAAAAAATGCGGATTGATCTGATTGCGTAGGTTGTCAAGTTCTGCCTTGACATGTGCTGTTTCTGCTCGTTCTCTGGCCTGCAGCTCCCTTTTGTACTGGACGAAGAAGAATATCGCCTCGTAGATCGCAAAGATGAGGATCGTGGGAAGATAGATCCGAAGTAGGTTCTGCGTGCTGCTTGGGATTGGAGTCATTTCTGAGGGCAGACATCCGATCAGCAGATCAAGGATGCCGCTGATGGTACCTTTGAGCAGAGGAGCAGAAAAAAGGAGGATAATTACCTCGAGCAATAACCGCTTGTAGGTATTCTGGTACTGAGGAAACCACATCCGAAGCAGGATCACTACCCATCTGTAAAACACCCAGAATCCAACCACGAACACGAAGCTGTGCGGTATCTGCTGTTGCCAGAAGGGCCCGTAAACGGTCTGATCCAAGTCCAGGATGAAGGGCATGGCAAGGGAGAATATCGGTATCCCTATCAACATGAGCCATCGATCGTCAAAGGCCAAGTGCTCCCGTTGCGACCACTTCTCACCGAATTCTGATAGCGACTTTGACTTCATGACATTGGCATAAGAGAGGCATCACAAGGATACCTCTCTGTGTAACTAACAAAATACTCTGACATGCTCAGGTGATCAAGAATAGATGCACATCTTCCCAATCGCAAGATGATTATTCTGAATCGTCTACTTTGGTGGGCGACCTGTTATGCTTGACGTATGGCAACCAGAAGTATTCGATGATTTTTTAAGTCATGTTATGATTCAACAAC
>JBCBIX010000031.1:0-26535 GCA_038523965.1 Bacteroidota bacterium | reverse complement strand
TCATTTATAATACCCAAGTCCATGAGATCAGGCATCACTGTAGCCGTTACATCCCGAAGAATTCCCTCATCGTTTTCAAAGATGATTGACGCTCCGTGGACAGGATACTGTTGTGGCCTCATGCGATGACCAATCATCAGGTCTTCATCTCCATCACCATCGTAGTCGAATGATACCACAGACCCGCCTACTCCACGAACATCAGGAAGCCCAGTATGATCTTGGATGAATGTTCCTCCTTCATTCAGATACAGCCGATGTTGATAGTAGGAGTCTAAATCTGGACTCTCATTTCCTCCGGCTAATAAAATTAAATCTTGATCACCATCACCATCGATATCCAATGTTGTAGCAGCTACTGTTTCGA
Organism: Bacteroidota bacterium; assembly: GCA_038523965.1. Lineage (GTDB taxonomy): Bacteria > Bacteroidota > Bacteroidia > Chitinophagales > Saprospiraceae > JAJRXG01. Next base: position 26,168 of record JBCBIX010000031.1, on the reverse strand, counting down.
TACTGCTATCATCCATGATGATAGTCTGATAGGTGTCCCCGTCACTCATATAGATCCTCGTCGGCTGCCCAAGAGCACCACCGAACAGGAGGTCATCCTTTGAATCTCCATTAAGGTCCGATGCGAGGAGAGCAGTTTTGAGAGACGATTGTTTATACGGTAGAAGGACCTCTGTCTCAAAATCATTAAACCCATTCTCTTCATGCTGGAAATCAATACCGAATGCTATAGGAGAGAGAGGCGAGAATCGATCAGGTATTCGGACAGGGTTCTTTTTAGATTTTTTTTCAGCCGATCGCAGAGCATCTTTTTGTGACACTTCGATTCTCGCTCCTTGGCGCACATTATTAAACTCAGCGATACTTCCATCTGGCCAGGATACAGAGACTGACACCGGATCCTCCTCGATGCTAAGCCCAAACTGGGCTACGGGCTGTACACTGGATAGATATCCTCGTACCGACTTTACCTGAGATCTGCGCACTCCTGCAGAGGTCACCAGCTCGACGATCGCACCTGTTTCTCCGCTCTCTTCGATGAGGACGGTTACGCTGCGGGCGCCACGATCTACGGATGTATTGTTAAGGATCTGAGCAGGTCCGTCTATGTTACTGATCACGATATCGAGGTCGCCATCATTATCCAAATCCGCCGTAGCCGCTCCATTGGAAAATGTCGGCGTACTCAAGCCATTCGATGCACCTCGCTCCTCGAAAGTGAAGTCTCCATTCTGCAAGAAAAGTAGATTGGAGATTCGTTCAGAAGGCATTCGGTCGTAGAGTTCCTGCTTAACGGAGAGTGGAACTTGACCTTTGTAGGCTTTCTTAGCTTCTGATACTGAATTCTTAAAATCGTTGTCTGTACCATACTTCCGATAGCCGTTCGTTACAAGGATGTCATGATTGCCATCGAGATCATAGTCCTGGATGAGTCCAGCCCAGCTCCAGTCGGTGCTGGCTATGTTAGCTAACTGTGCCACATTCTTGTAGCGCGATTTTCCATCATTAAGTTGTAGTGAGTTAAACATGTACTGGTGAACGAATCCGAACGCACCCACTAAAAGGTCAAAACTCTGTACATCCATCGAGGCCATTAGGGTTTTTGCACGTACGTGATCCTTAGAGGCCATGTCCAACACGAGTATATCCTCATGTCCATCGGCATTAATATCCGCGATATCCACACCCATGCCATAGAATGAGGTGTGGTTCAGATGGACCTTAGCTCTATCCGCGAAGGTTCCATCTTTGCGATTGATGTAGACGTTATCTGGTTGATAGTAGTCATTGGCAATGTAGATGTCGAGCCAACCGTCCTCATTAATGTCACTAATGCAAAGTCCAAGACCGAATGTAGCAGCGCTAATGCCTGCATCGCGTGTCACATCCTGATATTGACCTCCATCATTGCGATAAAGGTGTGTGTAACTTTCATAGGCCAGCTTGGGATTTTCCAATAGTAGCCGATGAAACGTCACTGGATCGTAACCATAGAAAAGGCTTTCGTTCATCACAATACAGTCCAGGTCGCCATCTTGATCGTAATCAAAGAATGCCGACTGTGTGCTTATCCCTTGATCCGCCAATCCGTACTGTTCCGCTTGATTCGTAAAAGTGAGATCCCTATTGTTGATTAGAAGCACATTGCCTCGCTCATCGATCTCATGGGGACCACCCTGAGATATGTAGATATCTGGATATCCATCCTCATTGATGTCGACAATTGAGACGCCACTCGCCCAAAACTTATCAGCGTTGATATTAGCAGTCTCTGAGACATTGGAAAATTTGAAGTCCCCATCATTGATATATAGCTCGTTAGGGCCCTCATTAGCGGCAAAAAAGATATCCTGCAACCCATCCTGGTTGAAGTCTCCGATACCAATTCCTGAACCGTTGTAGTAAAAATCAAAATCCAAGAGGTTAAACTTGGAAGACACATCTGGGGAAAGACGATTTTCAAAGGTGACTCCCGTTCGATCCGATAGCAAATCTTGAAAGATTGGACCTTCGACAACTTCTGTAGTCCGATCACTACAGGCACTACCAATTAGTACTATAGATGCTAATGAGAGCCAAATCCTGATCAATCGCATGGTTCGAATGACGTCAATGAATAAAAAACAACTTGGACTGTAATCCTGACTGACTTGTCGCACCAACGGCATACATACCTGTAGGTAGTATCCCAAGCGGGACCGCCACTCGTTGGTCTTCATGGACTTGGCGATATACCTCCTGGCCTTCAAGTGAGTAGATAACTATGCTCCTGGACTCTTTGGTATCAAATCGAATTTCGATCTCCTTAGACGCCAAAATTGTGATGGACATGTCATCATCCACTGCAGGAATAGTAGATGTGGATACAATGAGACTAAACGGACAATCACACAGACCTTCGGAGTCGGATTCTAACGTTTCTCGAATCGGGCGAAGGTCTCTGCCGTCAAATACCGGATCGTCCAATTCATAAGGGTAGGCATGAAAAACACGACCGTTTACGGTGTCACCTTGAGCGGCGATGCCAAAAAGATTGATTGGATTACGATAGTGCCATGCTAAATCTCCCTCTGGGGTAAACTCGTAATACTCTCCTCGTAGTGATGTTGTAGTCAAGATATTTCCATTTGGAAGTCGTTCATAGCTGCCCATCACCCGACTATCAAACACTCCTTCGGGATCACCCGAGTAACGAAAAATGAAGTCATCTGGAGCGTAGGAATCATCACCCACTAATTTGGGATAATCACCATCACTTAAGGGAACTATCAATTCTACGGCCTCAGATGGCGCGGCGATACCGCTGTTATTATTGAATGCACTGATAATCAAACCTTCTGTATCAGAACGATCAGGATTAAACGTAGCATCGTGTTGAGCATAGAGTCTTTGGTCAGTTGAATCGCCACGACCGTAGTTCATTGGATTACCCCATCGATACAAGAGGTCACCTCCTCTACCCGATCGCCCACCAGTAGACCCCCGAGCCTCCGCAGACGTCGTGGAGTGATCGATGATCCAAAACTCATTCCAGTCTCGGCTGTTGATGATGATCTCATCTTTGATTGGATCATAACTCAGGCTATTGGCGTGCATCCAATCGTCATCAAATCGAGTCCGGCGATTTACGTCAAAACGTTCAGGATGCTCGCTGATAACTCCAAAGTTCGCCAATGAGCTATCCCGATCTTGGATAAGGTGATCCCAGGCATGCCACTCCCAGACGATATCAAATGTGTCTGATCCTACTGGATCAATCTCAAGTATTGCTTCTGGCCATATATCCGAAGCAACCGTACCAGTATCTCTCCCAGCCTGAATAGCTTGAGAACTATCGATTCGTTCCCAGACCAGTACGAAAATCGTTTCTTCAGGAGTGACCAAGACATCATGGTGTGCACCATAGCGACCAGCTGTGAAAGTGGTTTCCCATAGCAATTGGTTATCCCAGGAGCGAATCTGTAAGGCTCCTGTCTTTCCAGGTCGTCCAAAAGTGCCATCATCAATCCTACCGGATACGAGCAAGCGTCCATCACTCAAAAAATGTGCTGTCCTCCCGAGATAGTCCAAGTCCCATTCCTGGAGTACCTCCCCGCAAAGATTAATCAGTGCCGCGTAAGGTTGATCCAGTGATGGAATGATCTGAACCCGCTCATAAGCCTCAGGTGCAACCTCAAGAACACCAACGGTACGTTCCTGAGCCGTGAGACACAAACAGGACAAATAAAATAATACACAAAAACTATGTTTCATCATCGACTATAAAACGAATAGGGCCTGCTGAAACAGCAGGCCCTATTATTCATTTATACATGATAGGTCTTACATCTTCGTGAAAACCACTCTTGTCTCTGTGGCTGAGATAGCACCACATCCCGCAGGATTAGTACCCTCATTCATGACGATGCTAAATGAGCTGTCGTCACTGATGTCAACAGGTAATCCAACATTCAAGCCGTCTTGAACAACAGGCCCGATAGTTAGACTTCCACCACCACATCCAAGACCTTCTGCTACCATACCGATCACGTCAGTCTTGTCACAGACAAAATCAACGATGAACGTGTAAGGACCAAATCCACCAATACCTGGCAGATAAGTCACAGAAAACTGACGCTGTGTACTTGAACCAGACACGGTGGAGAGCGAATACACTCCTTCAGTGAAAGGTACCCCGTATCCTCCACCAGCTGGACCATCAAATGTGACCTGATAATCTCCGACAAAAATGTCAGCAGATAATGGACATGTGACACTAATCGGAATATCAAAGAACCCTTGGAAGGCGCTACCTCTAATTGTGGCTGTAGAATTGTTCGAACGATACTCCGCTCCGTCATCCGTACGGACAGCACCTATCAAAACAAACTGATCCCCTGCAGTCACCTGATCCACAGTAAGTCCAAGTGCACTAAGTAGGTCGTTAAAAGAAACATTTACCGAAACACCAGGATTTCCTTTTGCTGATGGCGAGAACTCACCACTTGCGAAAGTCTGATAGACTGATATTGGCTTAGAGTTATCACCATTAAAAGCACTGTTGTCAAAGAACTGAGCTTCCACTACATACTCAGCTACACGTGCTCCATCGTCAAGACTGACGAAATCAACATCATACTCAAATGAACTTGATGATGGATTAGCCAAGTCAAACTCGGCATTCCCACGCTGCTCTACGAAGCGAACATAGGCTCCTATCGTTGCCGTTTCGAAGGTCACGACAGGACCTAACTCTGCATCTGCACAGGCTGCCATCATAAGCATGGCCGCTGCGAGAGAAAGCAATAAGATATTTTTCATTGTTGTCATTCTTTTTGTTGGTTATCTGATTGCCCCAGCAGGATTCGTATCCCAGAATACTTGCGTATCGGTATTCTTCTGAGTGGCATTTTGATTCAGGTTCACATTAACCGCCGGATATAGCATCGTACGTGGGAAGCTCGCAGATGATGCCGCTAATGGATCGATTAGTGGGGCCATGTTGTTAGGCTTCATTGTACGTCGATAATTGTTATAAGACTCGATACCATTACCCCATATAGCGATGTAGTATTCTGTCATCACTACATCCAACTTATCTGAGCTGGCATCAAAGCGACTCATAACCTCGGCAACATAGGCATCAATGTCGTCTTCCGTTGGAATCAACACATCTGCGAAGATCTGCTCACCGGTTACCGGATCAGAAGCAATCACAGCATTTAAATCAGCGGCAGGAACATTCGCCTGGAAGCTCAGAACCTTGGCAATCGACTTACGTACTGCACTCTCTAACAGTGCTCGCGCATCTTCACCTGTGCCCGCAGTAAGAGCTGCCTCAGCACGAATAAAGTCAGTCCATGAACTTTGCCAGATCGGCTGGATGCCTTCTCCGAGAGCGCCATCGATGCCGCTATTTTGAGTATTGGCAAAGGAATTGTTATCCCAACGTCCCCCGGCAGGATAAACACCATATTCGACTCGTAGAGGACCATCTGGCGGAATCCCCTGTCCATTTCCATGATCACGACCCATGTAGCCATCGGCAGCGGCTATACAAAACGGTAAATTCGGATCTACTGCGAACACGTGATCGAGTGATCCCGGAGGAATCTGATCAAATGGATTATTCGTGATCACACAGTCCCAATCGTTGATGTTAATGTTAGCCTCTGAGAAAACTGACTGCTGACGATAGAAGTAAAAACGCGTTCGAGGATCACGCATCGGCTTGTCGCCCACTAATAGCCACATGTAGTAGTTATTCATGTAACCTCCATCTGTCTGCTCATAGTCAGTGTCATAGAAAGGATGTCTCCCGTCAGGATCATTTCGATTTGAGCTAAACTGAAATTCAAAGTCTTCACTTTCATCATCAATGAAATCCCCGGCAGAGATGATGGCCATCATTTTAGACCCTGCACTCTGATCAACCAATCTTGTGTTGTTGTAAATACGGAGCTTAAGCGTATTAGCCAACGTAATCCACTTGCTCTTATCTCCTCCATAAAACAAGTCATTTGAAGGACTTGTCGTTGCTTCTGCAAGGCCAGCTATTGCCTGATCTAAAAGCTCCTCAGCTGCAGCGTAGATAGATGCTCCATCTTGATTGGCTGGATTCTGTTGATCTGTGCCCAGGCCAGCTTCAGCGAGAGGAACGTCACCGAAAATGTCAACAAGGGATGTCATGACATAGGCCTTCATGATACGAGCAGTATTCGCTTCGTACAGAAACGCCGTCCCTTCGGAAGCAAGGTTCTCAATAGCAGTCACATCAGGAAGCATGAGTGAATAAGCGTCATTCCACATATTGTTGAAACTGACATCTTGGTATTGTTCACGATAGAAAAAAGAGGTCATAGCTCTCATTCTTGTTGCAGTGCTTGTCACAGCCCAAGTCGATGGAATGAATCCGTCTCCATCTGCTGTGGTGGATGTTCCAACTGCTGTGCCAGTTCCAGCAAAAGCCAACTGCACTTTATTGTATAGGAAGCCGATTTCAGCATTCTCAGGAGAAGGCGCATTCGGGTTCTGATTGATATCTAAATCAGTCAGATCACTACACGATACGATAAACATCGTAACGAGTACTAATCCAACTTTCGATAATGTATTCATATTAGAAATTCTATTAAAGTGAGTGAATTAGAAAGTGAGGTTAAGGACAGCTCCAAAGCGCTTAGCCGTAGGACCAGTTAATAAGTCAAAACCTCTACCATTACCAACTCCAAGACTGAGTACTTCTGGATCGAAGTTTAGACCAGCTGGGAAGTTGTAGGCCTTGTACCATAGGTTGTTACCATAGATCTTAAATGACATGGATCCAAATGGTGTATTGGCAAGAAGCTTGTCAGGAAGTGCATACGAAAGCGAGGCTTCACGAATGCGAAGAGTCGTACCATCGAAAACAGCACCTTCATCAGCTGCACCAAAAGCAGAGAACCAAGCATCACCTGCATAAGTCTGGATGTTGTTTGGCGTACTTCCATCAGATGCTAATACACCTGGAAGAACGATTGGTAGGAACCTGTCAAATCCGGTGTCAGTAGTATTACCACGTCCAAGTAGAGTGAGTGCAGTAGCGGAATAAATATCACCGCCATCTACGTAAGCCAATTGGATATTCAATGAGAGATTATTCCAAGAAATAGTGTTGATCCAATCAAGGTTATAGTTCGGAATTGGATCACCGATTACCTCGATGCTTTGAGTCTCGATGTACTCACCAAGTGAGTTGACCAGTAGTTCACCCTGCTCATTCTTCTCAAAGGCAGTTCCTTGGATGACACCGTATGGCTGACCAGGCACAGCAAAGTTGCCGAGGTTAGTAAATCCAGCGATGTTTACCTGTTCGACACCTGGCGCAATAGTTTCAACATTGTTCTCATTATGTGTGAAGTTCAATTGAGAATCCCAAGTGAACTTACCTGCAAATGGCACCAAGTTCAAGCCAAGCTCTATACCTCTGTTAGATACTGATGCGACGTTATCAAACGTACTTGTAAATCCAGTTGCTGGATCCAATGACAACTGAATGATGAGGTCCTCAGACTGCTTATCATAAACAGAGACGTCAAGACCTATTCTGTTATTCAAAAACTTCGCCTCAATACCCCCTTCTAATTCGGTGACTTTCTCAGCCTGGAGATTTGGATTACCTAAGAAGTTACTAATCGTGTTCGTACGGATACCAGTACCTCCCACGGTTTGGAATGCACGTGGAGTTGCTCCAAGCACATTAGAAGTCACATAAGGATCAGGATAACCTGCAGAAACACCGTAGCTCAAACGCAGCTTTAGGAAGTTGACCGTGTTACCAAAGTCAATAGCCTCTGATGGAATAAACGATAACGATGCAGATGGATAAAATACAGAGCGATTATCTGCTTCAAGAGTGGACGTCCAGTCATTTCTGGCCTGGACAGTTGCATACAAGAAGTTTTTGTAACCGGCTGTAATGCTCCCGTAAACACCATTTGTCTTCTCTTCAGTAATTGCTGATCTTGTAGTTTGAGTAATGAAGTTGTTATGATTGAATAATCCAAAAGCAAACTGCTCCACACTATTGGCGAACTGAAAATCTCGGCTTTCACCTCTGAAGTTCACACCAACTAAACCATTGATATTGATATCATCACTGGCATTAAAGTCATAAAGGAGATTGAAGACGTGATCATATATCGCGTTGATGCGTGTAGAGGTCGAATAAATTCCGTCTTGAGCTACTGGTTGCGATCCACCTTTATTTGACATATATTGATTATACTGGGTGTATCGGTCCATTCCCCCACGGAACTGGGCTGTCAAGAAATCTGTGATATCGTAACTTACCTGAACGTTTCCGAAGAATCGATCGATATCCTCTTCTTCACGGGTATTATTAAGTGTCCAAAGTGGATTCTGAATCGGTGAACCACCACGGTAATACACCATAGATCCATCAGCTGCCTCATAAGGCAAGTGAAGTAAATCAACACTACGAGGGGTATATAAAACATCAGAGAAGAGTGAAACACCGTTCTGAGTTGTTGTTAGAAAACCTCCAGAAGCCGCAGGTGGATTTATGCGGTTCGATGTGATGTAATTGAACGAACCGTTTACGTTTAACCCGTTAGAAAGCTTCGTGCTTGCCCCAAGACTTAGGTTATGCTTGGTATAAGCATTCGACTTCTCTCCAGTTGGCATGTATTCATAGGACGTGATGTCACCTGGGATCGTCTGAACAACTTCTCCTCTACGAGGGGTAAATCCTTCATCATCTAAGTAACTGTATGCGACTGAGATAGATGAATTTTCGTAATTCTTCTTGGCGCTAATCGAAGTTGTAAGACCTGTTCCATCTTGGAAGAAATTCTCAGCGCTCTCATAGGCCTGATAATCATATCGCTGCCCTATGAATTCGGGGAGACGAGCGTTATTTCTTGCATTATCGTAAGGATGCTGGATTGTTCCGTCCTCTGCGATACCGTTGCTCCCTCTTACATCAAAGGCAGGACCCCAGTTAGAGAAGAAGGCACCATAGTTTCCAGAGAAACCATTACCATACACGTCCTGATAATCAGGAAGGTTAGCAATCTGGCTAACTGAGTAGCCCTGAGATACTGACACTTCGAGCCCCTTGTTAGCGTCAACTGATCCACTACCTGTCTTGGTAGTTACAAGGATCACACCGTTACGTCCAGCCTCACCGTAGAGAACAGTGGCAGACAGACCCTTGAGGATAGAAATCTCTTCGATGTTATTCGGATCGAGATCCAAGAAACGAGAAGAAGCTGTGGCTGATCCTTGAGCAAAATTTCCACGATCCGTATTGGTATCCGTGTTGAACGGTACACCATCGATCACGAATAGTGGTTGGTTAGAGCCTGAGATCGAGCTATAGCCACGAATAATGATGTTCGTACCTGATCCAGCGAGACCTGATGTCTGCGAAATCTGAACACCCGTTGCCTTTCCGTTGAGGATACGTGCTACGTCAACCTCACCTTTGTTAGCAACTGCTCCAGATGCCAGTGTAGAGACACCGTATCCGAGGGCTTTCTTTTCTTTCTTGATACCAAGACCTGTGACGACGACCTCATCGAGGAGTTCCCCCTCGGCCAATGTGATGTCCACATTAGAAGCGCCCGTGATGTCCACTTCCTGAGTCTCATACCCAGTAAATGAAACTACCAAAGCGTTCACTCCTTCAGGAACATCAAGAGAAAAGGTACCATCGATATCGGTGATCGTACCTGCTGTAGTGCCTTGAGCTAAAATGTTAGCTCCGATGAGTGGCTCCCCGAGCTGGTCCATTACTGTACCTGTGACGGTACGCTGGGCCATGAGGGCACTGACGGAAAGCACAACAGCACAAAAGAGTAGTGAAAGTCTTTTCATACTATTTCCGGTTTGTTAAAAATTTTGTGATTAAATATTTCGCGTTAAGCCGAATTTAACCAGATAGGTTAAGATTTCGCAGTGATTACACGATCCGTCGAGTGAATTCGCTGCTTCGACTTAATAATTCCTTAATGCACCGCGAATTAATACTTTTTAGTCTGATATCGTAACCGACCCTATCAGGATGGTCGCAAAAGCCTAAACTTCTGTGATGGATAAGGTGTTATCGCGGCTCTTTCTGCGCGACTTCTATCTCATGACTATCGGTTACGAATTCTCCGTCTGACGTCTGTGCTACTACGACTATTGATACATCACCAAGGTCGTGCGTCAGTGCGAAGTCAAGCGTAGCAGCGGATATCGGGATTTCGACACCTGATTGCCAATAGACATCAGGAGCAAATCGATGTGTCAGATCTTCTGACTTGGGCTCTTCAGATATGATAGAAAGTTGTAATCCGTCCATCATGAAAATGTCATCTTCAACCTCCTTGCTAAGTGTGATGTCTGCTGCCTTAGTTCTCAATACAGCGAAGCCACTTGAGCCATTTGTTGCGAAATTTTCTTTGATACTTTTTGGATAATAATAGAGCTCGGCATCCTTCATTTCGCTGACCGAGAGATTGGCGATGAGCTGTGCATCCCGCGTCACCTTCCCATCGATGATGAAGGTCGGAGGGTTGGCATAGATATTTTTCTTCTTTACCCCTTTAGGATTGTACATGTAGGCGCTCCAGATATTTCCCTTCCTAAATTTTAGTCTACTACGACTGAGTTCATTGAAGAACTCTGCAACATTATCTAAGTCCTTGTAGTCAGCGAATACATATGATGCATCGGCGTCGCGCTCAAACCTCTCAGTTGGCGGCACTTCCACCATCGCCTGGGGAGCCATATCATAATATTGATAGATCATGCGTCGAGTCCTGCTTTCATCCAAGTATGACTGAATCACGGGGTCATCCGTGCTGTTGGCTTTGATAGACCTGCCCAGGCTTCTTGGGCGGAAGTCGATAGTTGGATACTCGCTCAGTATATACCCGATCGCCTGACCCTTGCGCTTTCCATAAAAATCAGGTGTCTTGATCATCACGGATCCAGATGGATTGCTTGTGGCCAAATGCATACGCTTGGCTTCTTCGTCATATATGCCCAGCACGTTGATCTGTATCTCGTTGCCAGAGGTATCGAGGACGGTGCCAAACTGGGCCAGTGTATTGCTTGCGTTATTAGGTATATCCATCTTCTCATTGATCTGGATACTCATGGGAAGGTGATCTGGACCTACTTGGTCGGAATGAATCACACTCACAGACGCTATCGCGCTGACCGTCTCACCATTTTCTCCCATTACCTCGCAAGAGAGAGTCACCTGGTCGCCGGGTGAATATGAGCTTCGATCAGTTCGAATACGCAACTTGTATTTGCCTTCAGGAACAGCGATAGCACTTGCGATGGGCTCTGGCGCTGGCATCCCAGCAGCAGGAAGTCTCTCCAAGTCATTATGGACAGCAAAATCAGCTTGCCAGATAGGAATCAACTCCTTAACACTACTGTAGACATATCCTGTAAGCCCGTACACCCCTGAACTCAATTGATTAGGTATCGACCACCTACCAGAAATGTCAGACCCTGGCTGTGATTGGGTATAGAATGCTTCTGCTATTCGACCATCCTCGTCCGTCACTTCCCATCTCACCTTAAATGGCAGCTGCCTTTCTGACGAGGTGTAGGCGGCAAAATGCAAAGTCTCTCCACAGACGTAGTATGGCTTGTTCAGATGAACCATGCCTTGAGCATGAGTAGAGGCCTTGAGCAGAAGGATTGATATGATGGATAAAAGAACGGTTCTCATGTAGCTTACCAATTAGGTGGTGGAGTCGTTGAAATGTCCGGTATCTCTGTACAGTCACAACAACTAAATGGACAAGGATTTTCGGCTGATGGTGTGGCTGCTTCGCAGAATGTGCTCAAACTTCCAAAATCGAGGCTGTCGATTTTGATAAATGATTGTTGCAGCTCTGTCACGAAGAAGTATCCAAAAACATTGGTTGTGCTATCTCCAATACTGGAGAAGTTGGATCCAATCCTGCTTGAAGGTGCGTCGAACATATTTCCCGTTTTGGATAGCAGTAGATCGACATTTGTCCAATAATCACTCGCCGATGGAGTCAGGCTGTATTGATTGACTTCTATGAGTGTGCCCTGTGCTAATCGTGGATCTACAGGCAGTCGCAGCAACTCATAATTCTCAAGTCGTCCATCCTGAAGTTCTGTGGCATCCAATGTTATGACGGAAGAACCACTTACATTCTCTGGGATGTAACATGACCGCATATCTCGAGAATTGTCTGTCAGTTTCCAGGTCCGCTGGAGTTCCCACAGCAAGCCAGCTCGCTCACCGCTCACACTGAGGTCAGAGTCAATCTGAATAGAGATCCGCTCATTAGTCTGCAACGACCCATCTGATCCAATGACATCCTGATCGACAATCGACCAGTTCGCGGCTGCTATTGGTGGTGATGGCAACAGTGTTTCAAATGCAGAAACAAACCTTCTTCCATCAAAGAGGCTAACCTCTAAAGAGTATGACCTTCCGAATTCGATGGGCATGTCGGAATCAGGTGGTATGACGGCACCGTACTCACTTAAATCTGTTCGCTCCAAGGTGATAGATCTTCCAAGATCATCTCTAAGAATGGGATCACGCACTGTAATCGCTCTCCGCCCATCAGCACTAAAGTCAAAAATGTTGCTGATCAAGACTCGAACTTCTGAAGTGTCACCCTTGATCAGACGTCCACTGATGGCGATATCCTCTGAACCTCCCGCTGGTACCGAGAAATCAATTTGGTCCACACAGGACCACATCAATACACAGATGAACGAGGGTAGGATGAAGTATAGCTGCCTCATAACAATTCGATATTCAGAGTAATGGATGGAAAAACAGAACCTAACACAGACAATCGATTCGCCTGAGCACCTTGGAAAGCCCCTTGAGTAAAGAAGACACTGAATGGGTTCCGTCGACCTAATACATTATATACGGAGATGGTCCAACTCGTACGCAATGCGGCATCTTTCTTATAGCCTTGGCCTAAGGTATAAGCGAGGTCTAAGCGGAGATAATCTGGTATACGTTGTTGATTCCGCTGATCATATACAGGTACCACGATGCCATTGTCCGAAATAAAGTTGCCAACTGGCGCTGTCGTCGGACGGCCAGTTCCATAGTTGAAGCTCATCGTGTAGGTGTTCCGCTGGTTGGGGTTGTAGTTTAGTATAACAGTTAGGTCATGTGGCTTATCAAAATTGCTTGGATACCACTCGCCGTTGTTTATACCATCGATCTTGCGCTCCGCCCGTGAATAAGTGTAGCTCATCCAACCATTCAGGATACCTGCTGGCTTCTTGATACTTAACTCCGCGCCATAAGTTCGACCAATACCCTGACGAAGTTCCGTCTCAATGTGTGGGTTCACGATCAGATCGGCGAAGTCAATGTAGTCATACAGTTGATCGATCGATCGACCATAGAACTCAAGGCTCGTCTCCCAGTTGTTGTTATCCCAATTCCGGAAATACCCAAGTGACACATTGTGAGATAGAAGTGGCTCCAGGTAATTCGTACTTAGTTGCCACTGGCTGGTGGGGGTTGGCGAGTCAGTGTTGAAGATCTGATTGATAAATTGGGATGTGCGAGCATACCCCAACTTCAGAGAGGTCTCATCAGTAAGTGAATAGCGCAACGAAAATCGAGGCTCAAGCGTGCTGTAATCTGCTATCGTTCCAGTCTCGATAGATGATCCAAGTATCTCTGATTCAGTCGGTTCTTCAGGATTGGCGTAGGTGAATACTTCTCGAGGTCCGTTGAGTTGGAAGTAGTTGAATCGAATACCACCATTAACCACCAGATCTTCGGTGATCTCATATTCGACATTGGCAAATGCAGCCGCTTCCCATCCCTTATCAGTCTGAAGGACTTCAGACTGAGCGATCGAAAAATCTCCGAAAGGCATGGTCTGTCCAGGATCAACCTCGTAAATATTCGCCTCAGCCCCCGCGATCAACTCGATTCGATCCTCATCAGCATAGATGACCTCTTCTCTGACCTGGATCGTCTTCACACCATTATCAAGTTGAGTGGCATCGAGTCCTTCTAAATCAAATTGACTGCTTTTGTAATCAGATATAGATGCGGATAGATGCGAGAGCAATTGATCATTGATTACAAACTTGTAACTCAAGTCTGCGAACTGTGTGGTGTAGTCAAAACCAAATTCTTCGTTGTAGAAAAACTCATCGACAGAGGTATAACCTCCGAGCGTTAGCGTATGGCGATCATTAGGTTTTATGGTTAGCCTACCATTCAAATCATAGAAGAAGGCATCACTTCGATTAACCTCGATATTATCTACCAGATCGAGAACCCAGTCCGCATATGAGCTCCGGCCACCGACGATAAAGGAGACCTTGTCTTTTACAATAGGGGCTTCAATCATCATCCTCGAAGAGACAGGCCCGATACCTCCTCGTATGTTCAATTGTTCGAAGTTGCCATCTCGCATTTCAACGTTCATCACGGAGGCTAATCGTCCACCATATTGAGCTGGAATATTGCCCTTATACAAGTCAACTCGTCTGATCAAGTCCGAATTGAAAGTGCTAAAGAATCCCAATGCGTGTGAGCTGTTCAGGATCGGAGAGTTCCCATATCTGATCAAATTCTGATCTACATCTCCCCCTCTCACATTAAATCCGCTGGCTCCCTCTCCCATCGAACTAACTCCGGGTTGTAATAAGAAGCTCTTTACGACATCTACTTCTCCCAAGAATGCAGGTAACTTCTCGATAGTCTTGACATCCAGTGTCTGCACGCCGATCTGTGACCCTTTGACCGACTCATCGGCTGCCTGAGATCGGATAGTGATTTCGGAGAGTTGTATCGCGTCTTTCAGTAAACGAAGATCCAGCTCTCCATCACCTGCGATCTGCACCTCTCGAATTAAATCATCGTACCCCAATGACGAGATTACCAGCTCTTGAACGCCAGCCGCGATAGACAACTCATATCTTCCGTCGACATCAGTAGTTGTTCCCTGACCACTATTGCCAACGCCAATAGTAGCTCCGATGATAGGCTCACCATTGAGTTGGTCTCTAATAATACCTGTAAGTCGTGCGACACCATTAGGATTGAGGCTGGCAGCATCACCGATAACTTGGACTGACTCATCGGCAGTCGTACTCAGACTTATTGCATCATAATAATCCGCAGTGTAGGTCGTCTCCAGCATCCGCTTCGGAAGAAGCACGATGGCAGACTCACCATAGACTGTGTAAGAGAGCAAGGTGGACTCTAACAATTGGTCCAGGATGAAACCTATGGGTCTATCCTCGTAACTAATGGTCACTCGACGGTCTAACTCAGATGAGGACGCTGGAGCCAGGATTTGTACCCCTCCCTGATCGGAGATCGACTGGATTACCGCTCTGATCGTAGTGTTGTCTTGGCTACCAGTCACTCGGACAGAATCCAATTGGCCGATCAAAGGTCCACCGCCAATGCAAGCGAACAACACGGTACAATACGCAACCCATCTGGTCACAAAAGTTGAAGGCATCAGCGTCAGTGATTTAATGAAGTACAAACGTACTGATTGACCCATTTATACCGGCTGACCTTCGATTTCCATTTGGCCCAACTCGTTGAGATAACTCTGTCGTACTTCATCGATGTGCTCATTCAGCGTTTCACGTTTCCATGAGGTCGTTTCGACTGGAGGCAGAACTACGACCTCCACGACTGTTGGTTGGATCGACATGGCCCCACGTGGCATCACGTCGTGAGCATTCTTAATCACTAATGGCACGATTGGCACCTTGGCCTGCATAGCGAGGTGAAATGCTCCTTTTTTGAATTGACCCAATTGATAATCAAAACTACGTGTGCCCTCTGGTGCAATCGCTATAGAAGTACCTGCGCGCAATGCATCAACTGCGGGCTGCATCGCCTCGATAGCCTTGTCTCGATCGCTACGATCGATGAAAATGACCCCGGCCGCCATAAAAATGGGCCCTACTGGACTGTATTTGAGTTCCTTCTTAGCTATCGCAACTACATCCCGTTGGATCAACTTGCTCGCGATCAGCACATCCGCGTTACTCTGATGGTTGAAGATGAACACCGCCGGGCGATGAGACCACAGGTGTTCCTTACCCTTCACACTTAGCTTGATACCTGCCAGACGAGTACCTAACTCACCAACTACACCGACCATACTATTAATACCATCCCTCCAGGACAGAGACATCGCTCCGGAGAGCACTCCCACCATAGCGGCTGGTATCATACTGCCGAATGCCAAACCCGCCCGAACCAAATTGGCCAATCCAGGGCGTGTTTTATCGGTAAATCTCATCACTGGCCAATCATTTTGAAAAGCAATGACAGACAGATCTGGATCAGGATTAAGCGGACGAGGATGCCCTACTAATTCTAATAGCGGTAAATCCTCAACACTATCTGTGTAGAAGTAAGACTTTGACAGATCGAGGTCATGTGCGATGGCCAAGTCACGTGCCGCCTGTGCCTTTCCCTCGCCCCAGCATGCTGGCTCTATAATCTGTCCTGTAAAACTGCCATTCTTGACTTCCATGCGGGTGCACATCACATGCTCGATCCCGAGGTCTCTGGCAATTGGATCTACTTGATATGGTGTCGCGGCTGATATGATAGCCACCGTATGCCCCTTCGCAAGGTGTGCGGATACAAGCGCACGTGATTCAGGGTAGATGGCCTTTGCCAGATGTTTGGCGTAGACCTCCTCACCCACTTGGATGAACACCTCTTCTTTTAATCCTCGGATTCCCTGGGCTCCAATAGTAGCGAGCCCAGCGAAGTTGCGATTCCCCATAGCATAGACAATCACTCCGCCGAACTGAGCGACTAACTCACGTGGCTTCATCTTCCCACTTAGCAGTCGTGACTGATAGAACTCCTTAGCCGAAAATCCGGTGATCAAGGTCCTATCCAAATCAAAAAATGCCCCGATGTGCTTTCCTTCTTCTGCATCAAGGATGGGTTCGGTCACGCTGTCAGTGCGCGATCCCGGTACGATGTTTCGCTCGATGGGGATGACAGCCACTTGTGTCTCGGTCATGTCAAGCGTTATGCCCTGAAGGGTCTTCAATGCTCCAGCAACATTGCGAAGTTGCTTGAGGAAGCCCGCGATTTCTTTCTTTTTACGGTCCGATTTGATCGGGATCAACCCTTGATTCTCAGCATATCGCAGCCCATTCACCAGTAGTGGCTTTGAGATCGACTCGATGCGATGGATTCGTCCTTGCCAATGCATCTCATCTCCTAAAAACAGGCACTGATTGAGCACTTTCTTCTCGTCATATCGCTCTGTAAGTTCCAGCGTCTGGAGGGCACGACCGACAACTCGATAGGCTTCAACATAAGTAGACAGTACCGCCTGTGAGACCAAGATTTTTTGTTGGCGTAATAGATCGAGGATATCTACCTCATCATCTACCATCATTTCTCTCCACTGCGGATTCATGAAGTCCAGATCTCGCTCGATCTCATCGCTGAATTGGGGCTTCACGGAGTAGAAAAACTCAAACTTGAACAAGTCTCGAAGCTCCATGATCTGCTCCCAGAAGGCTAAGTATCGCTGCTGCGCAGGTAGATTGGCGATACGGACCAGTGCGATCTCTATGAATGCTCGATGGTAAAAGTGATGTACAGCCATGTTCGCGTAATACATGGCAGGCAGAAAGTTGCGCGCAACTATGGCATACTTCGCCTTGATACCATCTCCCAATTGTTGGATCAGTCCTGCTCTTTTGAGGAGATTGAGGGCCTTTTGTGAGCTTTCTCCGATCGGCTTGCCACGATCTACAAGAGCGTCTGGCTTATGGGCTTCGATCAGACCCATGAGCTCGACTACATCGCTTTCAATATTCAGTTTCGTCTGCGCAAACTTGCTCAGTAGTGTGGTGCAGATCAGTGATGCCGTCGTCACCGGAGTTATCTGATTAATACGATGTACCAGTTCAAATGCGAAGCGCGGTAGGATGTACTTCTTCTCTTGTGTATTCGGTTGATTGGGCAATTCGGATTCGAACTGCTCATCCATATCTACTGGCTCCCCAAATCGAAGTGAAATTCGTCCAAACCCTTCGTCCATCTTGCGCAGATAGTTGACAAACCACATTAGGTTCTCCGGGTTTTTGGCTTTGCCTCGACCTTCTTCCGTCATATCCTGGACATCTGGGATGAGGTCGTACACGGTCGATACAGGCACATACTTGACCGGTTTACCTGATTCACGCTCGGCATCGAGGATATACTTAAGGATGCCCATTTTGGGCCAGACCAGTTTCCCAGTTCGCGAGCGGGTACCTTCGATGGCCCACATGAAGTCTGCCTTCTGTTCGACTTGAGAGGCGATGAAATGTCGCAGGACCAATCTGTACAGCGGATTCTCTTTGATATTGCGCCGTATGAAGATGACCCCTGTCTTTCGACCCAACTGTCCAACTCCCAGAAAACTCATGTTGATACCAGCAAAAATCCTTGGAATCGGGAGCCCGTGTCGCGCCAGAACGGCGCCTAAGACCATCATGTCTATGTAGGTCTTGTGGGTCATCACAAATGCCACCGAATACTTCCGCACGAGCTTGGTCACGCGCTTCATCTCGGATGGATCCACGTCAATAGTCTTGTCATAAGCACGGGAAAGCAAATACTGTGTCCCTTGCACAGCCAATGAACTAATGAGTGGCTTTTGTTCAGTGTACAACTCATTCAGATACTCCTTGGCCTCAGATCGAATACTGTCGAGGCGCTCACCACTTTCAGTGGCGTAGGAGGCTAATTTTTTCTGAAATCCTATATCGTCAAAGATGTCCTGCATGTCCTGCCCAATTGAGTGCCCTCAAGTTAGTCACCTTGTGTCTTCTATTTGATGGACTTACTGGCGCTAATTTCTAAGCAACAGTGTTGTCTCTATGACCACACATTCAGTGCGATCGGTGCCTTGACCAACTCGTCTGGAATACCAAATGCATCCACTAACCCGCCTACATCAGGCCGTAGATCTTGCATCAGCTTCATGCGTACCTTACGGATGGCCTTGGTCTTGGTACCATCCATGAAGTCATTCTCGAGATACCATCCGCGATTCTGATAGATCGTATCGAGGCCGAAGAGAGTATAAAGACGCTGCAATACGTTCTTGGTATCCTCATTCTCCACACCGCTGATCGCATCGGCATAGGATTGCAACACCAAATGGTCGATGTAGGCATCCGCCAAGTCTACAAGGTGAACCTGTGTTTTGAGGAAGGCCTCATGACCATCCATTTTGCGCTTGAGATACTTGCGCATTCGCTCACTGAGCTTGATCATGAGTTTTTCATATCGATATTCAAATGCCTCAGTTAAAAAGTTTTGTGAGGTGAGGTGCTCGAAGCGATCATTGCGCTTATTGATGAAGTTGTACTCTGACATGCGATGACCTGCTTTCTTAAGCAAGAAGGAAAGAACAGCTCGCGAGCCATCGTCATGAAAGGATTGTTTGAACTCTGTCAATACTCCTTTTGCGACCAGCTGCATTAGAACAGTATTATCCCCTTCGAATGTGGTGAAGATGTCCGTGTCGGCCTTTAATGCTGCGATCTGGTTTTCAGCCAGATACCCTTTCCCTCCGCAGGCCTCTCGACAAACCTGTATTGTTTTAGTCGCATGCCAAGTAGCTTTTGATTTCAGCCCGGCGGCCATCGTCTCGATTTGGCGAGCATTCTCCTCATTCTGCTCACCATAAAGCTTTGCCAAGTCTCGGAGCGCGAAATGATAGCCATATGTGGTGGCGATAGCAGGTATGATACGCTCCATGTGCGTCGGATAGTCCATGATCAGAGCTTCCTCCTGACCATCCTTGGGAGCAAACTGTCTGCGATGTAAGGCATACTTGGTCGCTATGGCCAACGACTTCTTAGTGGCACTAATGGATGCCAAGCCAACACAGATTCGCCCAGCTACAAGAGCACCCAACATGGTGAAGAATCTCTTGGATGGCTTTGTAATGGGACTGGTATAAGTTCCCTCAGTAGTAATGGACCCGTATCTGTCCAGGAGATTAGCTCGAGGGACACGTACCTGATCAAACCAAATACGTCCATTATCCACTCCATTCAGACCGACCTTATATCCACAATCCTCCACCTTCACTCCTGGAAGTAGGGCTCCTCCTGTATCACGCAGCGGTACCAATACGGCATGAACACCATGATTCTCCCCATCCACAATCAACTGGGCGAACACTGCCGCCATGTCGGAGTGTAGAGCGTTGCCGATGTACTCCTTGCCCGCACTGTAGCTGGGGCTATGGATGACGATCTCATCAGTAGTCGAATCGTAAGTAGCTGTCGTCTCCAGTCCACGGACATTACTCCCATGGCCAGTTTCTGTCATAGCAAAGCATCCCAGCAACTCAGCCCGATGCATTGGTTCTACATAGAGCCGATGATGCTTCTCAGACCCCAACATGAACAAAGCCCCACCGAAGAGTCCGAACTGAACACCAAATTTGATCGTCAGACTCAGATCACCATAAGCAAGCATTTCAAAAACTGCAATATGGTCTCCAGTACGTTCGCCACCACCATAGGCTTTGGGAAATGAATATCCACTGACCCCCTGACGTGCTAATTCCTTGGTAAGTTGGAGGATGTGTTGTCGATAGTCATGCTTATCAGCAATGTGCTTGAGCTCGAAAACAGGATCACGAAGCAACTTTCGCATACGCTGATTAACATCCGCCATATCATCATCGAGGATGGACAAAAGATGTTCTGGAGAAAATGAAAGTTGAGCATCTGACTCGTCAGAATACCCGGGAAGTTGTCGTCTCAAAATGCGAGCGCTGACGGGTGTATCTACGCCAAGAGCATGTGCCAGATCCTGAAGAGCTTGAAAGGTCTTGGGCTCAGAGGATTCATCCAATTCCCCCCCGGCGGTACCAGCTTTGCCAATACGATAACCGATATCTGCAAGAGACAGGCGTTGATCCAGACTTAACTCATCCGATGCAGTACGAATAGCAACCAACCACTGCTCAAATACGGCGGGAGGTGGTGGATTTTGGGGATCCGTCCACTGATGTAGATACTGCTTCTCCTCAGCGGACAAAAAATGCATGTTGTCGATCGCACTGTCGATTAGAGACATCTCACTGGGGCTGAGAACGCTGTCTGACCAACCCACATAAAACATGGGTAAAACACTGGTTAGGTGCGGACTAAAAGTGGCATGATCCGGGGTAACATGGGCTGTAGACATAGACATCTGATTTTCTTGTATCAACACCCTCTACGCAGTGTAGAGGTTGCGAATTCGCATCTTTACCTCAACGAGTCAAATTAAATATCGACACATGAGGCTTCTCGAAAATAAAATAGCTGTAGTCACCGGAGGTTCAAGAGGAATCGGCAAGGGAATCGTCACTGACTATGTGAATGCCGGCGCTAAGGTGGTCTTCACATATCGATCGTCTGAAGAGGAGGCGAAGGCCATCGCAGACGAACTCGGAAATGATCATGTTATGGCTGTCAAGTCAGACGCGAGTGTGATGGCAGATGCTCAGGAGCTCATCAAAGCCACTATGGAGACTCATGGACGAATCGATATCCTGGTCAACAATGCCGGAATTACTAAGGATAACCTCATGCTTCGCATGAGCGAAGAACACTGGGATGATGTAATCCGGGTCAATCTTAAATCTGTATTTAACCTGACCAAGTCAGCAATGAGACCAATGCTAAAGCAGCGCAGCGGCTCGATCATCAATATGAGTTCTGTAGTCGGTGTCTTTGGTAATGCTGGACAAGCCAACTATGCTGCCTCCAAGGCTGGCATCATTGGATTCACCAAATCTATCGCCAAAGAACTTGGATCAAGGACAATCCGGTGCAATGCTATCGCTCCTGGTTTCATCGCCACTGAGATGACAGCAGCATTGGACGATGATGTAAAGGCGAACTACGAGTCTAACATTCCTCTTGGATCACTGGGTAAAACAGCTGACATTTCGAATGCCTGCTTGTTCTTAGGTAGTGACATGTCTTCCTACATCACTGGACAAGTTCTCAGCGTCTGTGGTGGACTAAACATCTAAAGAAAAGCCCCAGTCAGATCACAAACTGAGGCTTCAGAAATGCATATGTGATCAACAGTTATCGTTAGATCCGCCTGACCGATCCGCCTGAACTATTATCAATATCCTTGGTCGAAGGAGATCCTTCGTAGGTGATGGAACCGCCTGAACTTGCTCTCGCTCTGATTGCATCCTGGGCATGTACTCTTGCTGTAGCACCTGAGGATGCTTTTGCATTCACGCTGCCAGCGATCAGATCAATACCCGAGTAAGTAGCTCCACTACTTACCGACACGTCAACATCATTGGCATCTCCTTTGACGCGAGCAGTCGCACCACTGCTAACGCTAATGTCCATAACATTAGCTGATACATGCAGTTGTGCTCTGGCTCCACTCGATACCTTCAACCTGAGATTGGAACTTTCAATCAGTCCATCAGACTCTACGTCTGCTCCTGAGCTGATAGAAATCGCTGAGATATCTCCGCTGAATGTCAATGTGGCTTTTATTGCTCGTGGTTTTCGATTTAACATATTATACCACTTGTCCTTGACCTTTACGGTTAGTCGACCACCTTTGATCGTGGTGATGATACGGTCCGTATCTATTCCTTTAGTCTCTATCTCGATCGAGTTTTTATTCCCTTGTATGATTGTTGCGTTGATTCCAGTAGCGATGGAGATAGCATCAAAATCATCTAAAGGCCGCGTTTCAAGACCCTGGGCGACAAGCGAGCCCATAAAAAGACTGAAGACAGTGGTGATAACAAGAGGAAGAATCTGTTTTTTCATTGTGATGGATTAGTAAAGCGTTGTTCGATAGATTCAATATGGGTTCAACTCTAATTGGGAGACAGGATCGATCGACTAATCAAGAGAGAGAATAGCCAAATGGCATAAAAGAGATTGTTTAGTTATCATATAAGTACTTTTACTATGTGAAAGCTACCACTTCCTGGACATCCTTTATCTCAGGATTTACTGCCTATCTAACATTGGAACGGGGTATGTCCACCCACACCATCAGTGCGTATACCTCTGACATTGAAAAGTTGCAAGACTGGTCTAACACAGCTGGAATCTCATCACCAACAGCTATCACTTATGAGGATCTACTCAGTTTTGTGACCTGGCTGAATGGCCTGGGCCTCGGATCGAAGAGTCAAGCACGGATAATCAGTGGGATACGAGCATTTTACAGATATCTATATCTCGAAGACATTATCCATGATGACCCTTCAGAATTAATAAAAGGACCCAAACTGAAGCGAAAAATCCCAGAAGTACTCACTTATGAGGAGATCGAACAGCTCATCAGTGCCATTGATCTAAGTCACCCACAAGGGCATCGAAATCGCGCGATGCTCGAGACACTATACGCCTGTGGCCTTCGAGTAAGTGAACTGATCTCACTACAAATTTCTTCCTACTTCGCGGCGGACGGTATCGTTAGAGTTATAGGCAAGAACAATAAAGAACGTATCGTACCCATAGGCTCGAGTGCACAGAAATACCTTGACTATTATCTCCATTATGATCGGAATCAATTGAGCCAGATAGATTCAGCAAGCACGGACATCATCTTCCTGAATCGTAGAGGTCGAAAACTCTCACGGGTTATGGTATTCTCGATCATCAAGGAACTCGTCCAGAAAGCTGGCCTAAACAAAAATGTAAGTCCGCATACTTTCCGACATTCATTTGCCACTCACCTTGTCGAGGGAGGAGCAAACCTTAGGGCCGTACAAGATCTGCTGGGCCATGAATCCATCACAACTACAGAGATCTACACACACCTCGACACACAATACCTTCGTGAGACAATTATGCAGTATCATCCTCGAAGTAGACCACGCTAATTGACTGACCTGAATCGCGACATTGTACATTCTACGGCCATCCTGTTCATCCTATTTATCTTTTATGGATGTGCTCAGCAAGTGCCACTGACCGGAGGACCAAGGGATGAGCTTCCACCAGAATTAGACACAGCAATATCTACTCCGAATTATCAAACCAATTTCTCAGCACGAGAAATCGAACTTCATTTCAACGAGTATATCGACTTACGGGATGCAGCTAAGCAAATCGTTATCAGTCCGCCCTTGGACCGACCTCCAATCATTAAAAATCGCCTCAAGCGGTTACGAATTACACTCGATGAGGAGGAGCGTCTCAAGGAAAATGCCACCTACGTGATCAATTTTGGCAAGTCCATCCGGGACTTCACTGAAGGAAACGAGGTGAATAACTTTAGCTACGTCTTCTCTACTGGGGACTACATCGACTCTATGTCCATCAGCGGGACGGTCGTTGATGTCAAGACTTTAGAACCTGTGAAGGACGTCGTCATTATGCTCTACATTGAGGATCGGGATAGCCTGCCATACCTCGAACGGCCTTTCTACTTCTCCACAACAGATGATCGTGGAGAGTACACCATTCGAAATCTGCGGCCAGATACCTACAAGTTAGTCGCATTAGAAGATCAGGATCTGAACTACCTGCACAACCCAAGAACAGAACGAATCGGATACGTTGATACTTTGGTTAGGCTTGAACAGGATAGTCTGGGTGGGATCGATCTGGAGATTTGGTCAGAGGATATCGCCCCAACATACAGCAGTTATGATGTGATCGCACAGGGTCACGTCAGACTCACTTTCGAAGGAATGGCCTCAGACACACTCATTTCTATACTGGATAGTATCGACTTTCTTCTCGAACTTTCGAGCCCGAGTGGGAACCTCATGGATCTCTGGTATCGACCAACTACCACAGGAAGGATCTCTTGGTCGCACGATACCCAAAGAGGAAAAGACACTTCAAGCGCGCGAATTAACCTCAGGACTATTGACACACTGCCAGGCATGATCACATTAACTGGTTGGGAGTTGTCCAGAGATCTCGGCCTGCATCCTGAGGACGACCTGCGGTTCAGATCGAGTACTCCGATACGACTCATTGATACCAGCAGAATATCTATCATAGACACCACTACTCAGATCAACCTACCTGTAGGATTCACGAAGACTGCCCTGCCATCGAGCAAATTGACATTGTCCACAGATTGGCCGGATGATCGATCAGTACTTCTCCAGATTTTACCCGGCGGGTTCGTGGATATTTTTGGCCACACCACAGATACGTTGGAACGATACATTCAGATCGCGTCAGCAGAAGAATATGGCAGTCTCGAACTTACATTTGAAGAAATGGATACGACTAACACTTATATCGTAGAATTAAAGGCAGGTGATGAAATAAGACGAACAACTACCATCACTGGAGATACGACTGTGTTATACGAACGACTCCGACCAACCTCCTATTCCTTATCCCTGACCAAGGATACCAACAGCAATGGACGATGGGATCCTGGGAATTACCTTGAAAAAAGACAAGCCGAACGCATTTACTCGATACCTCTACCTGTGATCAAAGAAGACTGGATCACAGAAGAAATCATCAACTACTTTGAGATGATCACTCCTCGAAAAGATAATTCCGCTCCCGCCAGTTCAACTGAAAGAGGAGACGAATCACGTAGTATCAATAATCCTCGATGATCCTACGCACCGACCACTTAATCAAGCGATATGGCGGGCGAGCTGTCGTCCAGGAAGTCTCAGTAGCCGTACGGCAGGGAGAGATTGTAGGACTTCTGGGACCGAACGGCGCCGGTAAGACAACGACATTCTACATGACCGTGGGATTTGTTCAGCCTGATGGTGGAGCGGTCTACTTAGATGATCAGGACATCACTCGACTCGCCATGTACAAACGTGCGCGCCTTGGAGTAGGATATCTACCACAGGAAGCGTCAGTTTTCAGAAAATTATCGGTGGAAGACAATATCAAGGCTGTGCTTGAAATGACAGACCTTGACCGAAGTGGACAAAAAGATAAGCTCGAGTCACTCATCGACGAGTTTGGATTAGACCGTGTCAGGAAGAACCTGGGTAACTCATTGTCTGGAGGTGAAAGGAGACGGACTGAGATCGCGAGATCACTTGCGACAGATCCCAAATTCATCTTGCTTGACGAACCATTTGCGGGAATCGACCCTATTGCGGTAGAAGACATACAGCACATCGTAGCACATCTGAAGATGAAGAACATCGGCATCCTCATCAC
>JBCBIX010000030.1:0-26737 GCA_038523965.1 Bacteroidota bacterium | reverse complement strand
AGGTTGGATTTGCCTATTCGCGTAAGTTATCACCTAAGTTTTCTGCCGCTGTAGGGGGTAGTTTTATCTACTCTAATCTTGCCTCTGGGTTCCAAGTAGGCGGAGTAGACATTACCGCAGGCACAGCATTCGCCGCTGATATTTCGATGGCATATAACAGCAACCCAGACCTCGTTGGACCTGGTGTGAACTGGTCATGGGGACTGGCCATCACAAATTTGGGAAGTAAGATTTCTTATACGAATGCGGAAAACTCCCAAGCTGAGTTCATTCCAACCAATTTGGGAATTGGAGCAGCGTTAACGCAAAATATCGATGAGTATAACACGATCACATTCGCGCTTGACATGAATAAGCTATTGGTACCCACACCTTTCCCAGTAGATCATCCAGAGTTTAGCTTAGATGGCGATGGTGTTGGTGATTATCGCCAGAAGTCCACCTTTGCGGGAGTTTTTGGTTCATTCAGTGATGCGCCTGGCGGATTTAGTGAGGAGCTTCAAGAGCTCTCCTTTTCATTAGGAGCTGAATACTGGTACGATCGTCAGTTTGCAGTGCGAGCTGGGTACTTTTACGAGAATCCAAACAAGGGTGACCGACAGTTCTTGACAATAGGAGTTGGATTGAGATACAACGTGTTTGGCATTGACCTGTCCTATTTAGCTCCGACGAATACTCAGCGCAGCCCATTAGATAATACCCTTCGGTTCAGCTTTACCTTTGGACTAAATGATGTCCGATACGATAACTAAGGCTCCAGGTACTGCTGGTTAATGCATATCAAAGCGAAGGCCCCAAGGAGATACCCTCGAGGCCTTCATGTGAATGGTACGTGTAAGCCGGATTCTGTTGTTGAGTCTTTAATCTCAACCATCATCATTTATCTGTGCTGCCTACCCCTTTTGATTCGTCCGAGCAAGACTATCTGGTCACCATGGCGAACAGGCCAAAATATACATGACATTGCAACTCGTGAGGTTTATCAACATGAGCTGTTACCAACTCACATCGGGGTCTCTTACACCTCGTTTTCACCCTTACCAAAATAAACTTGGCGGTATCCCTTTCTGTGACACTATCTGTCTCCTCACCAGGAGCCCACTTATGTCGGTGGCACGATTGCTCTGCGTTGTCCGGACTTTCCTCCCTCTGCTACCAGAGAGCGATGATGACTGTACCGATCGTAAAGGTATGTGATAATCCCTCGTACTACTCAGTCTCCAAAACTGACTCCCATCTTACGAGCCGTCTGGATGAGGTAGTGATCTGATTGGACATGGTTGTACTCCTTGACAGCATCGAGGATGGGTACAGAAGTGATGTTGTTATTTCGGAAGGAAACCATCTGACCAAATCTCCTCTCTTTGATCAGATCAAATGCCTTCACGCCCATGGAAGTAGCCAAAATACGATCATAGGCTGTTGGAGTTCCTCCTCTCTGGATGTGCCCCAGCACAGTAGTGCGAACCTGTCCCTTACATCCTCCCTGCTCTAACTGATATCTCAGATGTGAGCTAATACCACCTAACTTGATATGAGGATCACTATCATCTGTGGACTTCTTGCCTACAACCGTTCCACCGATAGGCTTTGCACCCTCTGCGATTACGATGTTCACGAAGCCGCGTCCCTTTCGATAGCGCTTGTTGATCTTTCGGATCACCTTCTCGGTATCATAGGGAACCTCAGGAATGAGACATACCTGGGAGCCTCCGGCTATGGCGGTATGTAGTGCTATCCAACCTGCATCGCGTCCCATCACCTCCATGATCATCACTCTATGATGAGATTCCGCAGTAGTTACAAGCTTATCAAAACAGTCTGTTGCAATCTGTACTGCAGTCGCGAAACCAAAAGTTCGGTCTGTAGCGGATAAATCGTTGTCTATCGTCTTTGGCACACCGACCACGTTAAGTCCTTTATTCGCTAACTGAAGACCAATTTTTTGACTTCCGTCTCCTCCGATATTGACCACAGCCTCAAATCCATGCTGATGGATCTTATCCACAAGTTCCTGTGATCTATCTTTCATCGTAACCCTTCCATGGGCATCCGTAACCGGATAAGAAAGTGGATTTCCACGATTGGTTGTACGGATGATGGTTCCGCCACGAACATGGATACCTGAGACCTTCTTCTTGGTGAGTTTTACAAGCTCGACTGGTTCAGCCAATATACCATCAAAGGCTTCATAACTTCCCCAAACCTCATACCCACCCGTGGTTTTGGCCGCTTTCACAATAGCGCGAATGACCGCATTAAGACCTGGACAGTCTCCTCCACCAGTGGTGACCAATATTTTCTTCATAGTAATCTTGGGTAGGACTACCCTGGCAAGGTCTCTACTACTTGCTGCTGAAGAGCAAATTCTTCCTTGTAATAGGTAGTCGCGTCTTGAAGCAAGATATCTAAACGCTTCTGTTCTGACTCCTTACGCTCAGCACTCCATCCGAGGGTGGTTGCCATTCGATCCATTACAGGAACCATGATTTTATCAATGGTCAGGATATCGAAATAAAGCCGCCCCGTCCGCCTCACAAAGAAGTCTTCTGCTCTTACAAGCATTTCTTCTCTCACACAAAAGTCAACTTCGCTCAAAGCCAGTGCAACCTCGCGATCGGAATCATTTGGTACACTTTGTAAGATCTTCTCTGCAGCAGTCCCATAGTTAGTCACGAGATACCAGCCACAATAAGAATCCAAGCCATGTGTATTTACCTCCTCAGACATCTTTACGATATAAGATTCAACTTCATCATTGGAGGTGAGAGGGCGCTGTGTCAAGGAGATCGACTTGGTCTTTGACGCGCCAATATCGCTTCCTCGGTGCTTGGCAAGATCTCTGACTTTATCGACAATGCGTTCGGCCATTTTGCGATATCCAGTAAGTTTACCACCAGCTATGCTGATGAGCCCGTCCTCACTTTCGAATATCTCGTCCTTTCGACTTAACTCGGATGGTGACTTGCCATCCTCATGAATTAATGGCCGGAGGCCCGCCCAATTGCTAATCACGTCATACTGTGTGAGGTCAGGACTACTAAAGACATTATTCACCGCCTTGAGCAGATAATCCCTGTCTTGCTCGGTAGCCACAATACGATCCAACGATCCATGATACTCCGTATCTGTGGTGCCTATATAGGTAACACGACCACGCGGTATCGCAAAGGCCATTCGACCATCTGGGATATCAAAGTAAACCGATTGGCGTATCGGCAGACGATCAAATGGAACGACGATATGAACTCCTTTAGTCAGATGGAGCCGCTTTCCAGATAGGGAGTTGTTCTTATCTCGTAGTCGATCCACCCATGGCCCACCAGCTGAGACCACATAGGTTGAACGCAAATCGTGATGCATCCCGCTGATGTGATCTTTAGTCTTTACACCTGAGATGCGGCCATCTTCGTATATAAAATCCACGACTTCCATGTAGCTGAGCGCAGTACACCCGTATGCACACGCCTTTTTAACCAATTCGATAGTGAGACGAGCGTCATCGGTACGGTACTCAGCATAATATCCTGACCCCTTGAGTCCATCTGTCTTCAGAAGTGGTTCTCGTGAGATTGTCTCTTCACGTGATAGCATTACACGTCGATCGTCTCCCTCTACATTGGCCAATTTATCATAGACCCAAAGGCCCAAAGAAGTGGAATACTTACCGAATGTCCCATCCTCAGTAAGAGGAAGGAGCATTTTTTCGGGCAGACAAAGATGAGGGGCAAGCTTATTGACTACTGCACGCTCCAAGCCGGATTCTCGTACCAGTCCGATCTCAAGTTGCTTGAGGTATCGCAACCCTCCGTGGATCAACTTAGTGGATTTCGAACTCGTTCCAGCAGCAAAATCGCTCTTCTCCACAAGAAGTGTCTTGAGTCCTCTCGATGCTGCATCTAAGGCGATCCCACATCCTGTGACACCACCGCCGATAACGATTAGCTCATATACTTCTCGTTCTGCTGAAGTAATCAGCTTAGTCCGATCTAAGGATGAAAAAGATGAAGGAGTGCTGGTCATGATGTGACATTTCGATCAAAGGATAAATATCCATAACTCTCGAATGTTCTTCTGTACAATTAACCCTCCCTGTAGTATCGAGATCACAACTGAAGTCACCTACCTTTCTTACCGAAATATTGAGATAATACAATGGAGAAGATTTCTTGTAGTACAGTCATTATCGGCGCCATGAGACTTGGCGAATGGGGTGCTCAGATGACCACAGCCGAGTTAGAAGCTTTTATCGAAGGATGTCTTGAGCTGGGGATCAACGATTTTGATCATGCTGATATTTATGGCCACTATTCTACGGAAGAGGACTTTGGTAGAGTCCTCAAAGGCAATAGTAGCCTCCGCACTCAACTCCAACTCACCACGAAGTGTGGGATTAAGATGATCACTGATCGGCGCCCAAATCATAAAATCAAGTCCTACGATTCCACACCCCGACACATCGTTCAATCCGTCGAACATAGTCTTAGAGCACTTCAGACCGATTACATCGATATTCTGTTACTCCACCGTCCTGACTTACTCATACCTGTACATGAGACAGCATCTTGCATTGACCGACTATTAAAAGAAGGTAAGATCAGAGCCTTCGGATTATCTAATCATCCATCTTCATTGGCTTCGTTAATCCATGATCAGATACCTGTAAGTACACATCAGGTGGAAATCTCAACTGTTCAGCTCAGTGCTTTTCACGACGGCACCCTTGACCAATGTCAACAGAACGGATGGATACCAACCGCCTGGTCTCCGCTGGGAGCACATCAGATTTTTGCAGAACAACCGAATGAAAGAGCGCGACGCATACTCAAAACATCTAAGGAGCTTGCGGCGAAACACGATGTGACTTTTGACCAGATTTTGTTTGCTTGGTTAGCCAAACATCCAGCTGGGATTATTCCGGTGATCGGAACCACAAAGATCGACAGAGTAAGGGCCACAAAGGAAGCGATGTCGATAAAGCTCACACATGAAGAATGGTATGAACTATATACCGCATCCATCGGTCATGAAGTCGCTTAAATAGGTATGAATCCCATCATAGACGTAAAATCTGCTAATCTCGATGCAGCTGAGGTATCGTGGTTTGCTCCGTTGTGCAATGGTGACGATGCCATCTTAGGGGCCCATGACGGCCGATACAAAAGCAATTGGCAAAATGCTTCCAATGTTCTACTTGCTGCAGATCGAATGGGATACAGTAACATCCTTTGCCCATCCTCCTATCAGGTCGGACAAGATACCTTCACATTCGCGAGTGCCGTAGCACCACTAACACGGCAGATAAACCTTCTCGCGGCCATTAGATGTGGAGAGGTACATCCTCCGATGTTGGGACGAGCTATTGCTACATTGGATCACATCCTCAAAGGGCGATTAACCATCAATATTATCTCGAGCAACCTGCCGGGAACTGTCGAGGAATCCTCCTGGCGCTATCGGCGCTCTGGAGAAGTAATCGATATTCTCAGACAGGGCTGGACTAAAGACTATATCGATCATCACGGAGAGTTCTATCAACTTCAACTCCCTTCCGCTCCCTTAAAGCCTTACCAAATCAATGGCGGACCATTGTTGTACTTCGGTGGATACAGCCCAGCTGGTGTGGACTTATGTGCGAGACACTGCGATGTCTACCTCATGTGGCCAGAACGACTCGAACGCCTGAAAGAACTTATGCACGAGATGTCGACTAAAGCTGCGTCATATGGTCGCAAAGTGGATTTTGGACTACGAGTACACGTTATCGTACGAGAGACTGAAGATGAGGCCATAGCTGCCTCTCGCTATCTCATGTCCCAAATAGACGACAAAAGAGGTGATGAAATCCGGCAGCGGGCGCTGGATTCAAATTCGCTGGGAGTAGCGAGACAAACGGAAATGCGAGAATTGAGCGACAAAGATGGGTTTGTGGAAGAATGTCTGTGGACGGGTATCGGAAGGGCAAGATCAGGCTGCGGAGCCGCGATCGTTGGAACTCCTAATCAAGTGTTGAGTAAGATCCGAACCTACATGAACCTTGGAATACGGTCTTTTATCTTCTCTGGATACCCTCATTACGATGAGTGTCACAGATTCGCCAAATACGTGTTACCTCACTTGAAGACATGTTCATTACCTCGTGTTCTTGGTCGTCAGCCTCGCACCGACCCCGTTACCCCTTTGGCTGCAGGGCGACGTGAGTAATGCTTCATTCATAAACTATACCCTGAGTAAAGTTTAATAACCATCTTAGCGTATAGTCAATGAAAATCTACTAATGCAGGCCATTATCACAGGTACGGGTAGTGTCATCCCATCCAAGAGGGTGCCCAATTCTGCGTTTTTGGCTCATGATTTTTTGGACAAGAATGGTGAAGCAGTTAACAAGCCTTCGTCAGCGATCGTGCAAAAACTTGAGCAGATATCTGGCATTAGAGAACGCAAATACATTGGTGATCATAGGGATACAGCTGAACTTGGAGCAGTGGCCTGTAATCGTGCGATATCTGATGCTGGGTTGGTTAACAGCGATATCGATGGTCTTTTGGTCGCACATAATTTTGGAAATATCAAACCCGGCATGGCACAAGGCCATCTGGTACCAAACTTAGCGGCTGTCATCAAAAAGCACGTTCAACTGAGTAACCCTAAATGTTTTGCTCTGGATGTCTTATTCGGATGTCCAGGATGGGTAGAAGCCATGATTATGGCTGACCACTACATCAAATCAGGTCGCTGTAAGAATTTGCTGGTGTTAGGCGTAGAAGTCATCTCCAGAATACTTGACCCCAAGGACATGAATTCGATGCTTTTCGGTGATGGTGCCGGAGCTGTAGTCCTATCCGCTGTGGATCAGAAGGACAGCGGAATCATCGCTTACAACACATATAGCCACTGTCAAGAAGAAACTGATTACATCTTCATGGGGGAGAGCTCTCAGTCGACATCTTCTTGTTTCCTCAGTCCGAAGATGGCCGGACCTAAGGTGTTCAAATATGGTCTTACTCACATCCCCGAACTAATCAAAGAGTGCCTTTCGGAAAATTCGCTGGAACTGGATCAGATAAATAAGTTTCTCTTCCATCAAGCAAATGAGAAAATGATCATGGCCATCGCAAAGAAGCTCTTTGACGAAAAGTTAGATGTAGACCATATCAGAACGAAGGTGCCATTCATGGTACAGGAGATCGGTAACTCTTCAGTAGCGACTATCCCAACGATGTTGGACTTTATTCTAAGGGGCAAACTGGCACCGCACGAGATCAAAGCCAACGATACTGTTGTGATGTGTTCAGTTGGAGCAGGTATGCACTGCAACTGCCTGATTTACACGGCATAAACCACTGGACTGGAAAGTAATTAGTTCGTGGACTCCTTCTTTAGGACCTCACCTTATTCGCCAGTTGCGGCGGAAGCATACTCATCAAAACTCTGAGACTTGTAGTGTTCCTCCTTCGCGAAGGTCAGCTCCTTAATGAGTTGTGGGCTTTTCTTGTAGCCAGGACTGATCATGATGCGTGCAAAACTTTCATCAAGAGTGACAAATGCTGGATATCCCATGCGACCATCAAGCAGGGCGTATGCTAACTGATGGACGCCCCTCCTTCCTGCATTCATGTATTCATACTTTTTCTCATTAAAAACGATAGCGTCTTTCTGCTCTGCATTGAATTTTACAGGGTAGAAATTCTCATTGAGCATTTGGACAACAGCTGGGTCTTTGAATGTGGTGGCGTCCATACGCTTACACCATCCACACCAGTCGGTGTAGAGATCGATGAAAATCTTTTTAGGAGCTGTCTTGGAGATTTCATGCGCCTCCTCCCAAGTATACCACTGAATAGCCACGGGTTCCTCCCGAGAGATGTCAGGAGAGGATGACACATTAAAAAGTGCGATGATATGTAAAAGGAAGATAACCATGATCCTATAATAGTTTAGTCCAAAGATAGAATGGATGTCTGAATGCCTCCAAAGTAAGGATCTGTGTTGTCGGATGCGAGGTGATGAACGTTTTACTACTGTTAAACTCTACCCTGAGACATAAAAAAAGGAGCTCACCATCTCAGCGAGCTCCTTTTTATTATCTGTCGATGACAGGCAGATTACATCATGCCTCCCATGCCACCACCTGGAGGCATTGGTGGCATAGCTGCATTTTCTTCTGGCTTGTCATTGATTACTGTCTCAGTCGTTAAGACCATACCCGCTATAGAAGCCGCATTCTCAACTGCGATTCTTGTCACCTTGGTAGGATCGATAACACCTGAGGCCTTGAGATCTTCGTAAGTATCCGTCTTGGCATTGTATCCATGACTACCTGTGGCTTGTTGCACAGCTTGTAGTACTACAGAACCGTCTACACCAGCATTCTGAGCGATCGTGCGTAGTGGATATTCCAACGCTTTCTTGACGATCTGAACACCCATGTTCTCGTCTTCATTATCTCCAGCGACATTGTCTAAGTCTGCGATGGCTCTTACAAGAGCTACACCACCACCGGTAACAATACCTTCTTCGACTGCCGCACGTGTTGCGTGAAGGGCATCATCGACACGATCCTTCTTCTCCTTCATTTCTACCTCTGTCGATGCACCAACATATAGCACGGCGACACCACCTGATAGCTTGGCAAGACGCTCCTGAAGTTTCTCACGATCGTAGTCAGAAGTCGTTGTCTCGATCTGTTGCTTGATCTGATTGATACGAGCCGTGATCTGGTCTTCTGTACCTGCACCATTAACGATGGTAGTATTGTCCTTATCCACCGTAATTTTCTCTGCTGTACCGAGGTGCTCTAATTCTACATTCTCGAGCTTATATCCTTTCTCCTCAGAGATGACTGTTCCTCCAGTCAGGATAGCGATGTCCTCGAGCATAGCTTTGCGACGATCACCAAAGCCAGGAGCCTTAACTGCCACAACCTTAAGACCACCACGAAGACGATTGACGACTAACAGACCTAACGCCTGAGACTCAACATCCTCAGCTATCATCAAGAGTGGCTTACCAGCACCAGCAGCTTTTTCCAAAATTGGAATGATGTCAGCTGTATTAGAGATCTTCTTATCATGAATTAAGATCAGTGGAGACTCATATTCAGTCTTCATGTCCTCACTATTCGTGACGAAGTATGGAGACAAATATCCACGGTCGAACTGCATACCAAGTACCTCATCTACGTAGGTATCTGTACCCTTTGCTTCCTCTACAGTAATGACACCGTCCTTTGTCACTCGCTTCATCGCATCTGCGATCAGTGATCCGATCTCATCATCATTGTTGGCGGATATCGCACCTACTTGCTGTACTTTCCCGAAGTCATCACCGATTACTTCACTTTGAGAGTGGAGGTTGGAGATGACAGCCTCCTTGGCTTTATCTATACCTCTTTTGAGATCCATCGGATTAGCTCCTGCAGCAACATACTTCATTCCTGCAGTAACCATAGCCTGTGCTAATACGGTGGCAGTTGTTGTACCGTCTCCAGCCGCATCTGCAGTCTTGGAGGCGACTTCCTTAACTAACTGTGCACCCATGTTCTCGACAGCATCTTCGAGTTCTACCTCCTTAGCAACTGTGACACCATCTTTAGTTACTTGTGGAGCACCAAAGCTCTTCTGGATCACAACGTTGCGTCCTTTTGGGCCAAGTGTCACTTTAACCGCGTCTGCGAGTTGGTCGATTCCTGACTTGAGGCGGCCTCTCGCGTCTGTATCGAAGCTTATTTGTTTAGCCATATCTATTCTGTTTGTTGAAATTCTTGTGTTAGCGAATGATTTGGATTTATGTGCGGTGATTAACCGATGATGACTAAGATGTCATCCTCTCTCATAATGAGATAATCAGTGCCTTCGTAGTTCAGCTCCTGACCTGCATACTTTCCATAAAGTACGATGTCACCTGCCTTGACAGTCATAGCCGTGTCGTCCTTGCCTGGACCCACTGCGATGATTTCACCACGTTGCGGCTTTTCTTTAGCAGTGTCTGGGATGATGATACCACCACTGGTTTTTTCGTCTGCAGGAGCGGGCTTCACCACTACCCTGTCATTGATTGGCTTCAAACTCATAGTCTAAAGATTTAAAGGTTTCTTGTTTGACAAAAATTGATAAGATAACCGCACTACATCACGCATCGTGCCATGGCGATTCGACCTGTCATAATTGCAGTCTACATGAATTGTTGGCTCTACCTGCTTTTTGGTCGAGGTGGGAGGATGAAATTGTGTCATACATCGCTTGGATGTGGGCAGATCACCTGACAGAAATGCTTAGAAGGCTGTATACTTTACGATCTCCAGGCCATAACCGTCTAAACCGACTCGTTTACGCGGATTATTGGATAATAAGCTAATCTGTTGGATACCCAGCTTTCTGAGGATCTGGGCCCCCACTCCAAAATCTTTTTGGATTTCGCTTGTCGTTTTAGCCTGTACAGGTGTCCCTTCGAGTGCTCTCATTCTCGCGAGGAGGTGACTATTGCGCTCTTCATGTCGCATAATGACGATCACACCGTTATCCTCGTTCTGAATGAACTGCAATGCTCGTTTGAGTGGAGACTCGGTATCCTTAAGTAGTGTGTAGAGCTGCTCACCGGCAATAGAACTATGCATCCGAACATGCACAGGCGCTGAGGTCTTAATCACACCTTTAACCAAAGCCAAATGAATGTCTTCAGTATTCGTCTGTTGAAATGCCACAACCTCGATGTTGCCGTAGGCGGTGTCTAACTCCTTTCGAAATATCTCATTAATGATCGACTCGTTTTGCACTCGGTATGCGACGAGATCCTCTATCGAAATGATCTTAAGATCATGTCGCTCTGCCACCTTGACAAGGTCTGGAAGTCTCGCCATACTCCCATCCTCGTTGAGGATCTCAACTAAAACACCTGCTGGTTCAAAACCGGCCATGACTGCTAAATCCACAGATGCTTCTGTATGTCCTGTCCGACGTAGTACCCCACCCTTCTTGGCCCGCAAAGGAAAGATGTGACCTGGTCTCGCAAAATCCGTGGCAGTGCACTCCGGTGAGGCCAGCCGCTTAATAGTGAGGGCTCTATCGCTTGACGAAATTCCAGTCGTCACTCCATCACCATCCAAGTCAATAGACACGGTAAAAGCGGTTTCGTGCAGGGCTGTATTCTTACTGACCATCAGTGGGAGATCAAGTTCATCTGCTTTCTCCTCTGGGATCGGTGTGCAGATTAATCCTCTGCCATAGGTGGCCATAAAGTTGACAATCTCGGGCGTGATCGCCTCAGCCGCGCATATGAAGTCACCTTCATTCTCTCGATCCTCGTCATCTACACAGATGATCACTTTACCCTGACGGATGTCCTCGATAGCTTCTTCGATGGTATTGAGCTGAAACTGGCCCATAGATTAGGTGGAATAGGTTTAGGAGATAACCTCGACAAGAGGAGTCGTGTTGACAGACCAATTAAAATTATCCTCCACGAATTGTCGGGCCTTTCGTTTGATGGTTAATCGTTGATGCGGGCGCGAAAGTAGCTGATTTATCTGCCTGATAAATTCGTCAGTATCATCAGCGATTAGAAGATCAGAAGCCGGATCTGCGCCGATGCCAGCATTCACATGGGATGTGGTTACCACAGGAGTGCCAAGGGCCATGGCCTCGAGAATCTTATTCTGCTGACCAGACCCCTCCCAGAGTGGAGCGACGAAAATCGCACCACTTCGGTACGAATGCCGAATATCTTCCTGACGCCCCATAACGGTGACATTAGCAAGACTATGATTCAATAATGAGCTACGTGCTTGAGCACCTGCTATCAAAAACGTGACATCCTGAAGACGCGCTGCAATTACATCCCTCAGATAAAGGGCGGCCTTCAGATTTGGTGCATAACCAAGATTACCACAGAAAACAACGTGGTATATAGCCTCAGATTCTTCTTGAAATTGGAAGTAGTCAAGGTCAATTCCATTTGGTAAGAGAGTCAATCTCTCTCTTATTGGAGCTTCAAAACATAGTCGATCTCGATCACTGATGACAAAGTGATGATCGGAGCTGTCCGAAACAATGGTCTCATATCGCTTAATGTCCTTACGCTCCTTTGCAAGAAATACCCTCAACAGCCCTGTCTTTAGATGATGAGCCGCAAGATCATTGAGCACGAGCGAATCCATATAATCGATCGATGTCAACCAGGGACCAGAAGTCGGAAGATAAGGGACCATTCTGACCAAATGGCAATGGACGTGATCGGGACTTATGCGCTTGATGAGAAATTGGATCTGACGTCTCACATGCGGATCATCAAAATAAGCGACCTGCAATGGCAAATTACTGAATACAGCCTTGACCATGCGCAGGCGTCGCTTCCATCTGGATATTGGAAATACATGTAGTGAGTAACACATCTCCGCCACAGGTCGCAAAAGCTCGGGTTGAGGCAATGACTCTGACAAACAGATGACATGGACCCTAAAGAACTTGCCCAATTCCCTAACCTGATGAAACGCGCGAATACGATCACCCTTGTCCAATGGATATGGATATCTCGATGTAAGAAAAACAAGATCAGTCTCAGCGCTCATGCTAAACGCAAAGTTGCAGCGTGCATGTCAATTCATCGCCATGTACTCCCATGCACTGCGGTAAATACCTGTTCGATCTACATGCTGTGCAAGGTCATCGTACATCTTATCACAGGCCAGAGTAGACATGTCTCCGACGATAATCAATTTACATCTGGCTCGAGTCAAGGCCACATTGAGACGTCGATAATCCTTGAGAAATCCAATTTCATTTCGATCATTTGACCGCACTAAGGAGATGTAGATGACATCCTTCTCCTGTCCTTGAAATCCATCTATACTATTCACCCTTATATCCAATCCTCTCAGGGTATCGTCTTGGCCTCGTTCTCGACGGATGAGTTCCACCTGTAGGGCATAGGGACTAATGACTCCGATAGAAACTCCTTCGGCATAGAGCGATAAGTGCTGCAGGATGTGCTCACGGATGATGTGGTACTCTCCGATGTTGGAGCGTGAGCGTCCATCCTTACCTGCTTTTTCTTCGAATCCACAGCCACTTGTATCGATCAGTGTGAGCACTTCCGAATCATTAGGCAGGGATCTATATTTGACAAAATCCGCAGATTTCAATTGGTCTGAATAGAACTGGGTATTGCTAAATGCCAGAATATCATCATGCATTCTATACTGGGTGTCCAATAAATAGGATGAGTCAATGTGCTCCGTCATTCGGTCCAGTATTGTCTCATTAAGTCCCATCGATAAGGCCTTGGATGACTTTACCGTAGGCGGTAACTGCATGGGATCTCCAGCGATGATCGTCCGACTTGCACGCAACATGGCAGTCCAACTCTCCGCTTCGAGGGCCTGTGAACCTTCGTCGATGATCACTGTGTCGTAGCGAATCTCAGAGATACTGTGATGTGCAGATCCAATCAAAGTCGAGCAGACAACTGTGGCACCATCAATGATGCTATCTACAAGACGATTTTCTAATTCTTTCGCCCATTTGTTGAGATCTCTTGCTTCCTTTTGAAATGAGGCTCGCATTCGACGTTGTTCCGGACCAAATTTTCGCTTGTACTTCTGTGCCTCTTTCTTGGCGTACTCTGCTTCGATTTTGACCTGCTTGATGTGCTGCCAATCTTTGTGCATACGGGCTTTCTCCTCCAGACAGAGGTGAGCGATGTTATCACCTATGCGTGTGACATTGCCCACTCGTAACACGTGTAGTCCCTCTTCATGTAGTCGACGAGCTAAGAGATCTACTGCATTATTAGAAGGCGCCGTCACAAGGATCTTCTGCTCATGTCGAGCCAACTCACGGACCAAGGCTACCAGTGTAGTGGTTTTGCCAGTTCCGGGAGGGCCGTGGATAATGCTCATGCACTCGACAGATTGGCTGCCTTTGATCGCATTAATCTGACTGGGATTGAGATGAGCTGATGGATAGGACAGACCGCTTACAGAAGATGCAGGTGATGCTTTGAGTCGCTGTGTCCTTACGGCCTCTCTAAGTGCTACAAGATGTGGGACCTTAGTAGATCGTAGTTCTTCAAGAGTGTCGAACATGACGCGATAAGGACGATCGTCGTATACTAATTCGATACCGCATGTTCCATGTTTGAGGAGATGCTCCTTGAGGATCAGATCTTCATTAAGAATGATGCGAACGACCTTTCGATTGGCGAAGGTGATGACCCCTTTTAGTTCAATGCGTTCATCTCCATTCACGAACAGAACTGCACTCGAGCCAGCTTTGAATAAGTTGCGATTAGCCGCGGCGGATGGTAATGATGGCGATACTTCGATCTCCACTTTCTCGGCGATGGTGTAGTGCATCTTGTCGAGTTGGACGGGATACCACATCACCCCAGAGGCGATTCTCTCTTTGAAGCTTTTGGACTGGGCCAGTGATCTGAAGTAGTCTTCCTCTGCCTTCCGCTCGATCTCCAGGGCCTGCTTTATGGTCTCGTATCTGTCTTGCACGGAGGACAAACGATAACTCCTCTTCTAAGTTCGAGCTTGCTCTAAGGTTGAGGATCGACTAAGTCTGTCGCATTCTGGCGGATACGGATTTTGTGAGTTTCTTTTTGTTACTAAAAATCATAATGGTCCCGCCAACGTATGGGAGCCCCCAAAACAAAACCATGCGAAGCCAAGGTGACCAGTCTGGAAAGTACTCGAACAGATGAGATCCAGCTGCCATTACAAGGCCGACGTAACTGTAACCCATCCAGATGTAATGGGCGATAAACCATAACTCCCCAGAGCGACCAAAGAGCGGAAAGTAAAGGGCGATAATAAGTGTCACCAAACTCACAATCGACATCGCATGAAACACCCCAAATCCTGCGAACAAATCAAATATCCAGAAGGAGGTGATGATGAGCGCAAACATGGAAACGACATAGGTGTATCCGATTTGCTTGTGGCGCATTGTCCCCTTTGGTAGAAAGAAGACTACCAAACCACTAAGTAATGCAAGGACGGAGAAGAGTGTGTGGACTGTAACGAGCATAATAGGCTTCTTGGCTCCTCCATGATACTCATCTTGCCAGATAATGATGGATGCGATTGGGACTATTTTTCAAAATTTATGGAATGACATCACTGACCAAACTCCAGGAGAATTCTGTCGATGTTTTTCGGTGTGCAGGCGCGTATTTCGCTCTCTAATACATCTGAAGAATAAGGGTACTTTTACCATTTAGTCTGATCACTACGATCGGGCTTTTTTTATGTACATCATAACATAATCAGCACATGGCAGTGGATGTCCTGATCGGCCTTCAGTGGGGAGATGAAGGAAAGGGAAAGATCGTCGATTACTTAGCGGATCAATACGATATCATATGTCGATTTCAAGGTGGGCCGAACGCTGGTCACACCATCTATGTCAATGGCGAGAAATTCGTCCTGCACACAATCCCCTCAGGCATATTCAGGGCGCAGACCACCAATGTCATAGGCAATGGGGTCGTCATTGATCCAATCGTCTTGCGCAAAGAAATCCTTGGCTTACTTGAATTAGGAGTTGACGCCAGACAAAACCTCAAGATTTCACGTAAGGCGCATCTGATATTGCCTTCGCATCGATACCTGGACGCTGCATCTGAGGCCGCCAAGGGAGATAAAAAGATAGGTTCAACACTCCGAGGTATTGGCCCTACCTACATGGACAAAACAGGTCGTAACGGACTTCGATTTGGCACCATAACCTCCTCTGATTTCAGAAGCCGCTATGATGAACTAAAGCAGCGTCATCACAAGCTCTCCAAGATTTATCCAGACATAGATTTTGATTGGAATGAAGATGAATGGTTCGAGGCGATTGAGTTTCTCAGGGACTTTGAAATGGTTAATTGTGAGTATTACCTCGATGAGGCACTCAAAAGTGGACAGCAGATCTTAGCTGAAGGTGCGCAAGGGGTAATGCTTGATATCGACTTTGGCACCTATCCCTATGTCACATCATCGAATACAACAACCGCTGGTGTCTGTACGGGACTTGGAGTAGCCCCAAATAAAATTGGAGAGGTAATTGGCATCAGCAAAGCATACTGTACACGTGTAGGAAGTGGCCCGTTTCCCACTGAACTGCACGATGACTACGGGCGGCAACTCCAAAAATTTGGGCAAGAATTCGGGGCCACCACAGGAAGACCTCGACGATGTGGTTGGATCGACTTGGTCCAACTGAAGTATAGCATCATGATCAATGGGGTCACGCAGATCGCGCTGACCAAATCTGACGTCATGGACCATTTTGATGAAATCATCGTGGCGGATGCATATGAGTACAAGGGGGCAAAGACAACAGAACTACCATATGATCTGGCCATAGAATCCTATCAGCCGACGTACAAGTCATTCAAAGGTTGGAAGCAAAAGTTGGACGGTAACACACCAGCAAAACTTCAACCTGCCGAGTTAAAGCAATACTTGGACTACCTGGAGGACTACCTCAGCGTCCCCATACCTATCGTAAGTGTAGGACCGGGCAGGGACGAGCTCATCATGAGATCATAAACCTAAGAGGAAGAGACATTAATCCTCGCGAAGGATTTGCTTAAATGAAGTTTGTAGACCTTTGACATCGGTCAGTTGATCATTGTCAACTGTCCCGATTCGTTCATGCCCTAAGCAGATCTTATGATCCTATTTTTTGGTGCTCCTGATGAGCTTGTTTACGCTGTTCAGCTCAATGAAAAGGCTACTCTTCACAATCAAGACGAAGTAAAACTCACCTGGTTATTTTCTGAGCGAGGTAGAATTCATGCGCCTCAGATTCATGAAGCATTCGTGGGTCCTCGCGCAGCGATGATTACCCCCTGGAGTACCAATGCCGTCGAAATCACACAAAACATGGGTATCGAGGGCATCCTGCGCATAGAACGATTCACACCTTGGTCCGCTACTATGGAGGTTGATCCGATGATCAGTCAGCGGTATCAGGTTCTGGACCAGCATATTTTTACCATTGATGTGAGTCCTGAGGACATCATGGATATCCATGACATCGCTGCTTACAATGAGGCTGAAGGACTTTCACTTAGTGAAGAGGAGGTGGACTATCTGAATAATGTTTCTGCGCGCATCGGTAGGCCACTAACAGATTCTGAAGTCTTTGGATTCAGTCAGGTCAATAGTGAACACTGTAGACACAAGATCTTCAATGGAACATTCATCATAGACGGTAGCGAAGCTGAGGCGTCCTTGTTTCAATTGATCAAAAAGACCTCCAAGCAGAATCCTAATAGCATTGTCTCAGCATATAAGGACAATGTCGCCTTCGTCAGTGGTCCCACTGCCACACAATTCGCTCCAGAGAAGGCAGAAGAACCATCCCTCTATGAGAAGAAGTCATTCGAGTCCATCATCTCACTCAAGGCAGAGACACATAATTTTCCTACGACCGTCGAGCCGTTTAATGGTGCAGCAACAGGTTCCGGAGGAGAGATTCGAGACAGATTAGCCGGTGGTCAGGGTTCGCTTCCTTTAGCTGGAACTGCTGTCTACATGACCTCCTATCCACGCTTGGAAGGGAATCGACCCTGGGAGTCGGGCCATGAGGAGCATGCCTGGCTCTATCAGTCTCCTCTGGACATTCTGATTAAGGCCTCCAACGGCGCAAGTGACTTTGGTAATAAGTTTGGTCAACCGCTAATCGCTGGATCTGTGCGCACATTCGAGCATAAAGAGCATGATCGACATCTGGGGTATGATAAAGTAATCATGTTGGCAGGTGGTATCGGCTATGGCAAGTTGGATCAAGCCCAAAAGCAAAAGCCTGAGACTAACGATG
The DNA here is from genome assembly GCA_038523965.1 of Bacteroidota bacterium. Taxonomy (GTDB): domain Bacteria; phylum Bacteroidota; class Bacteroidia; order Chitinophagales; family Saprospiraceae; genus JAJRXG01. The sequence continues at coordinate 8,921 of JBCBIX010000030.1, read as the reverse complement.
CGATCGTTATCCTCGGAGGTGATAATTACCGCATAGGTATGGGAGGAGCCGCAGTATCCTCCGCGAATACCGGCGAGTATGGCTCCGGCATCGAACTAAACGCGGTACAACGCTCGAACCCTGAGATGCAAAAACGGGCTGCCAACACTATCCGCGGTCTTGTCGAACAATCCAAAAACCCCATCAAGTCAATCCATGACCATGGAGCTGGTGGGCATCTGAACTGTCTCTCGGAATTAGTAGAGGATACAGGTGGTGCTATCGATCTGGACAAGTTACCTATCGGAGATCCTACACTATCCGCCAAAGAAATCATCGGTAATGAATCTCAAGAGCGCATGGGACTGGTCATCGATGAGTCGGATATCACTTTGCTTAAACGGGTCGCAGATCGAGAAAGAAGCCCCATGTACCAGGTGGGTATAGTAACCGGGGATCAGCGGTTTTCTTTCCGATCCACAAAAACCGCTTCGGCTCCGATGGATCTGACCTTAGACGACATGTTTGGGTCATCGCCGAAGACGATCATGACGGATCAGCGGATCGACCGCGACTTTGAGCAGATTCATGTTCCGACTGTCCAAGAGCTTCCAGAACTAATCCTATCTCTACTTCGATTAGAGTCGGTAGCGTGCAAAGATTGGCTCACTAATAAAGTAGATCGCTGTGTAGGTGGACGAGTTGCCAAACAACAGTGCTGCGGTCCGATACAACTCCCACTTAACAATGTCGGAGTCATGGCCATGGACTATGACAGCGTCAATGGCATAGCTACCTCTATAGGTGAAGCACCTATCCAAAGTCTCATCGATGCAGAAGCAGGCGCGCGCATGGCGATCACAGAAGCATTGACCAATATGATATGGGCACCTCTTGCAGAGGGACTCAAAAGCGTATCTCTCTCCGCTAACTGGATGTGGCCATGTCGTAATCCTGGTGAGGATGCCCGCCTATATGACGCTGTAAAGGCAGTCTCAGACTACGCGATCGCATTGGGTATAAATATCCCAACCGGCAAGGACTCACTGTCCATGAAACAGCGATACCCAGATAAAGAGGTGCTCTCACCAGGGACCGTGATTATCTCCGCTACTGCACACTGTAGCGACATCACAAGGGTCATCGAACCAGTCCTACGTAAGGATGGAGGACCACTCTATTACGTGAACTTCACACAGGATGAACACCGCTTAGGAGGATCAGCTTATGCCCAGACAGTAAGCAAAGTCGGAGGTAAATCAGCAGACATTCGAAATGCTGATTTTGTGGTTCAGGCATTCGATGCCATCCAACAATTAATCAAAAGTGATGCGATCGTCGCTGGACATGATATCGGATCAGGGGGACTGATCACCACATTGCTTGAACTATGCTTCACGCAGAATGATGTAGGAGCGAACATCAACTTAGATAGCCTTGGAGCCATCAGTTTGAGCGAGATCTTGCTGAGTGAGAATCCTGGTATTGTTTTTCAGGCCAAGGATGCGTCGATCGTAGAAAAATTAGATAGACGAGACATAACCTATCATAAGATAGGAAACGTCACGGGTGCAGGAGAACTCGTCATCACAAAGGCCTCAGAAGAGCTAAGGTTAGATGTGGCCACGTACAGAGCAGCCTGGTTCGAGACCTCAAGATTACTGGATAGTCATCAGACAGCAGGTGATCTGGCACAGGTACGTGCGAACAACTATCATCGCCAAGAGCTGACCTATGTTTTCCCAGATGGTTTCGACGGGGTTCTCCCATCACGAGACATCAGAGGACGACGTCCCTTGGCTGCTATTCTTAGAGAGAAAGGGAGCAACTCTGAGCGAGAGATGGCCCACGCCCTCTATCTGGCAGGTTTTGATGTGAGGGATGTCCACATGACGGACTTAACCTCGGGAAGAGAGACGCTTGAGGATGTAGACTTCCTGGGAGCTGTGGGTGGATTTTCGAACAGTGATGTCTTGGGCTCAGCCAAAGGATGGGCAGGGGCCATCAAGTACAATGAATTGGCGCGCAAGGCGATAGATCGATTCTTTGCCAGACCAGATGTGCTCTCCATCGGCATCTGCAATGGATGTCAGCTCTTCATGGAACTGAATCTAATTAACACTGACCTCAAGCATCCTGGTAAGATGACCTATAATGACTCGAGAAAACATGAGAGCGCCTTCACATCGATGGAGGTACAGAAATCTCCTTCGATCATGATGAAAGATCTTGAGGGATGTCGACTTGGAGTCTGGATCTCGCACGGAGAAGGGAAATTCGTGCTACCAGATGCACCAGAAGCATATCATATCGCTGGCGTCTATGGATATCCCGACTATCCTGCCAATCCAAACGGCAGTGACCATAATGCCGCGATGATAGTCAGTTCAGATGGTAGACATCTGGTCACGATGCCCCATATCGAACGATCGATATTCAGATGGAACTGGGCACACTATCCGAATCAAACGGACGTGGTCAGCCCATGGCTACAGGCCTTTGTCAACGCACGTGAATGGATCCTCGTTAATCGTATCAGTTAGTGACTGAGGTAGTACTGTAACCTCAGTCCAATACCCCACCTTCTGCTCACACCTGTCATAGCTGGGTCTGGGTCTGCCGTAAATCGTTGAGTCTGGAGTTCCTCAGATGTTGGATGCTTAATATCACTCATCAGATAGCTTCCTTGCACACGCAACGAAACTCTGCTACTAAAGTCATAGCCATAGCCAAGGGTCAGATAGGTATTCAATTGTTGTAACTCAGAGGCGTTCGTCAAGGTCCGCTCCTGGAAGACAACAGTAGTTCCCGTCGTAAACGGCTCCAAAGGATCAGGAGCCGGCGCCCCTTGAGGTAGGTCTACCAAATCTGGATCAGCAGAAGCAAAATCACTTGAAATTTTGGTCTGCGAGTAGATCGGATAGTCAAACAATGCCCCCCCTAATAACGAATGACGGCCGAAACGATGACCAAGAGTGATCGGAACTTCGATGTCCAACAGCCGACTCGACACAGCCTCTTTGGCTGCGAGATTGACAGTATTCCCGCTTAGATCTATCGTTTCCAGGGCGCCCTCATCTGAGGCTGTTACTTCAGGACGATAATTCATGCCCAGCCCGGCATTCAAAAACCAATGGCGTGCTAATTCAAACTCTGCAAAGGCACCCAAACCTGTCGTTACATCCAACGGTTCGAACCTGGTGTACAATCCCAAACCTATTGAAGCCCGTTCTTGATCTTTAGCCTCAAATCTTACAGGAACGATACCTGGTGACAAGGAAGAGGAAGAAAACTCAATCTGGAAAGTGTTGATGTCCAAGGATGGAACAAAAAAGAGCGGTAGCAAAGATCTCTGTGCTATTGATTTTTTAAAATCTTTATCTGTGGTTGGCTGATTCCATAATTCAGTCATTTCCTCACCCACAGCGAAGGATTCGGCGTTAAGGGTTGATTCGTCCTCATTGCTATTTGTGATTACAACTTCGGATTCAGCATCTAATGAGCTCTGTTTTGAATTTTCATTTTCCAAAATTCGATTTGAAATGTTCTGTCGGCCAGGGCTCTCCTTAGGTGACGGTGCTTGGGGCGGACTTGGTCGAGTAATTGTGGAAACGGTACTGGCTGGGATGGCCTCTTTGGTATCAGTTGTTGCAATAGGTAAAGTAGAAACTGAAACATGTTCTCCAGCATCTAAGGTTGGGACGTCTAATGAATTGTTATTTATGGTTTCGACAGTAATCTGGGACTGTAATGGGGATTCTGACGACCACAATCCGGTTAATAAGCCGATGACCACAAGGGCTGCAATAGAACCTACCGACCCAAACCAAATAAACAAGCGACGTCGTCTATCCTCTAACCCAAGCAAGCGGCGCGCAGCGATCCAATCTTGAGGATCTACCTCATAGGGTCGCTCCCCACCAAGTCCTTTTTTGAAAATATCGTCTATCGGATGTTCACTCATGATGCGACCTTCTCTTCATTAGTTCGTTTGTACAATGCTTCTTGGAGTAATTCACGAGCCTTAGATACATGCCATTTAGATGTACCTGTGGAAATCCCGAGTTGTGTTCCAATCTCTTGATGAGAGTAGCCATCTATGGCATACAGATTAAAAACCACCTTTGTCCTGGGCGGTAGAATATTGAGCAGCTCCAGCAGTCCCGCCGCATCAAATTCGCGATCCGCCTGATTCCAATCATGGTGAGACGCCATCTGAGTCGTCATGTCCTCCTCTAATTGTAATCGCTTAGGCTTGTCGCGCATCGTTTTGCGGACATAGTCCAGCGCTGTATGGATCGTAATCGTTGCCACCCATGGACCGAGAGGTTGTCGCTGATCGTAGCTATCCAGGCCTTTGACCACTTTGACAAAAGCCCTGTTAATGACCTCTGGAATCTCATCGCGATCGAATACATAGCGCACAGCTATACCCTTCAACATCGAATAACAATGATGATATAGTTGATGTAGTGCCCGCTCATCCGAGGCCCTACACCGGGTCAACAGCCGCTCGTCCAATTCATTCATCTACGAGGAGATATGGATCACGCAAGGATCAAAATTTGCTTGCCTTGCCCATTCGAAAATACTCCATCTGCCACGGGGTACGACAATGGGATCGTTGTGGTTGGGTGTGTCATTCGCAGAAATAAAAAAGAGCCACATCGGTAGTCCCATATGGCTCTTTCAAAAAAGAAAATTCTCTCTACTCCTATCTAAGACGTATCACCTTGCCCTGGAGTACCTCCGCGTCTGTTGTCACTCGATAATACATGATACCGTTGGACTGGGACAGCTCTTGCTCAGATACTTGGATCGTGTTACCTCCTTTCTGAAGATCGGCAGTACGGCGATATAACTGCTTACCATCAACGCCTAACATCTCAACTTCGACCGTCTGAGCCTTAGCTACCTGAACATCGATATAAAGTTGATCCGCGAACGGATTAGGATAAGCTCTGTGTGTGGTCGGTGATGACTTCAGTGCGCTACGAGAAGTCGATACTGTCCCACGTGCCGCGCTTGGATCGTTCACTGAGAGGGTAAATGTGGCATCGATACCTTTCCAACAATCGGCTACGATGTAGTAGGTACCCGCTGCAAGACGCGCCGAGATCGTCTCATCTTCTTGGTCTGGAGTGATGCTCTGAGCGATCACAGAAGAAGGATCACAAGCCTCACCGAGCAGGAACAAGTCCATATCCGCCCCAGCACCAGTAATCTCGCTTAGTGCGATCACAAAGTCTCCTTCCTCGCTAACATCCAGTTTATAGACCATCTCACTGCCAGTATACCCCACTTTGAGACTTTCTTCGATTAGGTAGGCGCTCTCGGTATTGGCACTGGTCATCGTACCCTGGCCAGTCATCGTGGCCCCAGGAGCTATGGCTGATGCCACGGCACAGTCTAATCCACAGCTGATGCTCACATTGTAGTCAGACTCAATGTCGTTCGCATATCCTTCGACTAAGAGATAATATGTTCCTGCGGCCAAAGGTGCCTCAGCATCCGTCCAGTATTCACCGACCGCTGCACCATTGACGATGTCTTTCGTCGCATTGAAGTTGCTACCCTTGCAGAGCTCAGAGACAGGATTCATATCGGCATCCAGTACGAATAGTGACAGATTAGCCGAGGCCTGAAACATCGTTACCGAAATCGGTGCATCGCTTTCTTTGACCATCGGAATAATCTCATCTGGCCCTCCAAATGAAGAAGACGAACTGTAGCACAATTCGATTGCTGATGCTGCGAACTGGCTAATGCCATCGACAGTGGATCCCTCATAGAGCATACCACACGCCATGGTGACATTAGCCATCTGCATCGCGTCATATTCGATCATCTCACAGCACGATTTTACACTACCATTACAATCCTCTTCATAACAGATCCGATAATCTGTACCGTCAGGATTGGCACCTGGATCAAACATTGCCTTCCCGTCTGTGACCGTGAGCATCTGTGCATCTGTCATAATCGGCTGGCCCACACTATCTAATGGAATCGCCATCACGCGCACTGTAGGAGTATCACAAGATGTCAGATCTGCTGCTGTGACATCGATGGTAATCACATTTCTATCACGTGTGGTCGCGAAGCACTCTTCTGTAGGATCTGGGTCTGGTTCAGGATCTGGCTCGGGGTCTGGATCTGGCGCAGGATCTTCTTGAGGATCACAGTCAACCTCCAATGTGAATCGACCCGCCACACTACTGAAGCGCGAGTCAACATGTGCGAAGATCTCCTCACCCCGATTGAGCTCGATGGTGATGTCTTCATCTCGAAGCTGTGTGCGAGTGCTGTAACCCGTACAGGCGTCAGGATCATCACAGTCCGTGATCAGGAATAAGTCAAGATCTTTTTCCAAATCCGTCAAGGTGAACTTGTACTTGCCCTTGTGCGGAGCCTTGAATCTGTAGGTTTTATCCTTGCCTTTGAGCCATAAGCCGCTGTAACCACCAAAGCAGTGATCGCGCAGTTCGTTGATGTCATTGCTCTGATTATTCGTGTAGCTCCTGATCGGCTTATCACAAGTGATAGTGTGTGCACGATGGCACGAACTACATCCTGAGACATTAAGCTCATAGGAGCCCTTTGACCCTCGATAACCTTCGATAACAACGTAGTAAGTACCTCGGTGCAGATCACGCTTGATGTGCTCTGCCTTTCCAGAACCTCGCTTCGTACTGGATGTAATACACTGTGAAGCTCCACAACCATTCATGAGGTACATGTCGAGATCAGCATAACCGTAGACATCCAGGTCAAGCTCCAGCTCGGTGCGCTCTTCGACGACTAACTTATATGTCATCTCTGCTCCCCAGTTACCTCCGCGTGCCGAGTAGCTATTCTCACGGTAGTAGCTTGCTCTATTGCGACGGCCGTCTGTCTTGCCCCAGACGCGATCACCGCACTTGATGCGATCCATGTGTTGGTCACACACATCACCACAGGAGACGATGATATCAAAAGAGCCTGCGCTGGTATTGTACCCGTACCATCCGCCGTTACTCACGCTGCTTTCTACGACGATATAGAGTTCATCAGCAGAGATATGGTCGTCTAAGTGTACTGTGGTTATGTTGTCCCCTTGCCAGTGATAGCTGTATCCGCGGTCGCATCGATTGACTAAACCGGAGAATCCTGTCGTCCACTGTCCAGTCCAGGGATCTTTCTTGCGCTCACATTTCTTGTATACGAACACATCAAAGTCGGTACGATGGTCATGTGACTTGATATCGATGGTGGCCTTGCTAAGATCACCCCAGCGTCCGTCCAACTTGAAGATAACCTCCTCACCCTTGTAGGATTGGGTATGTGTACTATTCCAGCCGTTGTAACTACGACATTCTGGATGGCTATCAATTTTGTCCGTGTATTTAGCCCAGTTCGAATGTCCTGAAACAGACTTATGATCCCCACAGTAGATGACCGGCAGATTCGTACATGCCGAGGTCTGAGGCTGGTACGGATTAGGATTGTACCAAGGATCAGGATTAGACCATGGATCATGCGGATTGTGAGTGGAAGATGCCTTACAGTGGATCTCAAGATCATAAGATGAGCTCACTCCCCACTTAAAAGCATCTACGACCAGGTAATACCGCCCCGAGGCATTTTTCATGGTGATCTCCTCTGCGCTGTTATTGCTTTTGTAGCTCGCCCCTTTGCAATCCTTGAAGTGGTTATGGCCGTGGAGGTTATATGACTTGAACAAGAAGATGTCCATATCCGCCTTCAGGCCTCCCATCTTGATAGTGACGTCCTGAGTACCCTGGACATCAAAGTAGAAGAGTTGGTCAGCACCGCCGTAGCCCCAATGCGTATTGTAACATGACTGCATGCTATAATGATTGAGGTTGTAATGGTTCGTCTTTGGTGCGGAGTACCAGTAGGATTTACCACACTGGATTTGTTTGGCCCCTGCTGAGACAGAGGTGGCCATCCCGCAGATTAGGATCGCTCCGAGGAGGCCCTTTGCGAGACTGGTGTAAAGCTTTTTCATATTGTAATCGGTTGAATTAGAAGAAATTGTAATATTTATCGAAAGGTAGACATCACATGTGAATTTACTGTTTTGTCGGTTGAAATTCGGGGTTTACAGCAATGCCAATCCCCCGTTTGGGGGAAGAGAGAGGTTGTTTTTAGAAAATAGAATAGTTGAAATGACAAATGGGCGTCACTCTTCACCGCTGAAGTATCGGCGATAGGCCGCCTTGCGTGGATAAAACGCCAAGTAGACCATCGGCCACAATAGGACATCCAGTGCGCCCAACCCAACTCGAAACGTCATCCGATCCACGATCTCACTCTGCTCTTCGGAGAATCGATTGACCTCGTGGCGATGGTGCCAATATGTCAGCGGCCAAGGTAAGGTCGTCCCCATGTCCACAAACCAGGCACTCCTTTCGTCCGATCCATGTTCGATGATATCGCTGACCCAACGTGCTTTGATCGGTGACTCAAACCTCAACACAACCCGATCGCCAGTCTCTGAACCTGTGAACTCCTCCACTACCATCTTGCCAACGGGTGGCTTCAACGCTTCGAACAAGTCAATGTCAAATCGTGACATCACCTCGGTGTAGTGACCAGGAACGATAGTTTTTTGAACGACTGTGGGCATGAGTCAGTTTGGGCGACTAACAGGCATCGTACCTTGTGGTTGTGCTTTCGGATCAACTCACGATAGAAGCCTGTGTCACCACTTTGGCAGAAGCTCTCGCTGCAGCGCGCAATGGTGCTGATCAGATCGAGCTCTGCACAGCTATCCATCTGGACGGCCTTACTCCCTCAAAAGAACTTGTCACCGCATGCCTGAACAAAGTCGACCTACCGATCAAGGTGCTCATTCGTCCACGAGAAGGCAACTTTGTCTACACATCTATCGAATTGAGTTTAATCAAATCTCATATCGAAAGAACTCTCCAGGCTGG
>JBCBIX010000029.1:0-27254 GCA_038523965.1 Bacteroidota bacterium | reverse complement strand
TAAAGGTTATGAGTGCAGATAGCATTGGTTCAATGATTATGGCAGAGATCCATTTATTCGAGGTAGGGTAGAAGGAGGCCACCAGCAGTCCCATAATGAGAAAGATTACTGACATGGAGAGCAGATGAGTATGAATGATATTGAGCATTTCATGCTCACTTTTTTTGAATTTCATCTCAAGGGCGTCTTCATTATCTTCATTGCCATTGTAGTTTTCTACGATTCCTACTGGTCCACCAGCGGTGGTGAAGTGTACAAATCGAATTCCAGTATAAAATCCTGCAGATAGAGTAACCAGAAAAAGAGTGACGAGCCACTTGACGGTGTTAGGTAGGCTCAGAAGTTGATCACCCTGATTATTCGGCGAAGGGAAGTTGACCATTTTGGCGTGCGTCTTGTAAGTACTCCATCAAGGTACTCACGGATGTGGTCATACTGGTAGTTGATATGGTGGCACCTGAAATGCCATCAATTTCTTCTCCAAGTATCAGTTTTTGTCCTGGTGAGCGACCGTCGAACTGTTTTAGCCATCGTCTGCTGCCGATCTGTCGACCATGCTGTTCTCTATAGATCAGAACCTTGCATTTTCTAATTGTCCAATCTGGCTCGAGCATAACGATGTAGTCAAAAACGTTCTTCATACTCGGGGCTATGCCCACGAAGGCATAGCCCACAAGCATGTTTGCAGCGTTGAGTTGATAGAGTTCGCCATTTCGCTTTTCGCCACCCGGTATATCTGTTTCGATGAGGCTCATATCAATCGTCTCAGCAGTCTCATATGTATCAGAGAGAGCTTTTTGGATTTTGTCTTTCAGCCTAAGTGACCAGGAGTCACTTTGGGCGATGACCGAAGTACAGAGCGTAAGTATAGACAGGATGATACCAGATAGACGATATGTCATAATTATGGTTGAATGTCTTCTGTCGAGGCGCCAGTGATGATATAAGTTGCAATTAGATCGGAGATCGCCTCACGCTTTTCATACATCGGATTAAAAAATAGATGTTCGTAGAGCCTTTTATCATTCACTTTATTCACCAATTCGAGCGTTTGGTGAGAAGCATAGACACCATCCCAGATTTCGCGAACGGTATCCCATTTTTCGTGGTTAGCAGCCCACCAGTCAATGGCCGCCTGGCATTCTGAATCCGGCTTCCTGACATAGTTGTTATATCCCTTTTCTTGGACCAAGAGGACATCATCTTTATCATCTTCGCGGATGACTTTATCATTGTCTTGTTCGTGGACCCAACCTTCATCGATAACTCTGACGCGATTACCGCGCTTCATGAGGTTATAATCATCACGTTTCGTATACTCCCGCCGTGGGAGCGGTGAATCAGCCTTGCGATACCATTCAGAACGACCATCCACATGAGTCCATGTAGCATGTCCGGAATATCTGGGACTATCATCCACTTGGAATACTTCTTGTGTCCAGGTGCCCGTGATTTCGTCCTGGTCAACCTGCTTCACATGCCATACATTATCTTTATAAAAGTTATGATAGGACTCCTTTTCAAATGTCCAATCTTGTCTCCAATGTTTGATGATCATGGAGTCATTAAGAACCAAAAGATGCTGAAGAACGATTTTATCATCTGAACTTTCAACTACCTTGGAATATTCCAACGCACCCGAAGTGTAGTCGTAGCCTTTTTCGTAATCAACCTCAGGAGCAAACGTCTCAGTGTACTTAAAGCTCACATCAAAGCAACCTGACATGGCGAGTATGGCCTCACGATCTTGACTCTTCTTAGTGGCTTCGTTCTGAGCAAAAAGACTGGCCAAAGTGAAAAATGAAATTAGCGTTAAGAGGTATTTCATAGTGTGAGTATTAGAAAGTGGTGACATTGTCATTAGGGTTATAGACATAGTTGAAGGTGTAATGACGACCCTCATCCATAGTCGCATCTGGGCTATCAGGAGCACCTTTATAATAGCTTAGTATTTCCAACTTAGCGTAGTTGTTACCATCATGTGTGCGCATGACCAAAATCTTTCCAGCTAAGGGGGTAATCAAAAATGTGGGTGGTCCTGAATAATTGTACCATCCGTTGTCACTACCTCCAGGGATAGCAGGACCGGTGCTATCGTCTTGTCGAAATAGGGTAACATCTACCTCGGCGATTGAGCTCATGGTCCCATTAGCAATGTAGACTGCTGCGTCTCCAGTGCGAGCGGGTTCATCAGCGATACCTGTCTCAACACCTCCATTTATGATGATTGTCGTACCTCTGAACGCAAGATCCCATGCAGTTTCGCTTGTGGTGACTTGGCCTGTTGCTAAATTAAATTTTGTAAAAGGACCGGTTATGGGTTGGCCCTGTCCTCCTTCCTGTGGTGCAGAGAGATCATTAAAAATGTCGATTTCGACCGGAACCAGTTCTGGCTCGTCGTCTGAACAAGACACCAAAAAAAGTGCTGATGCAAATACGAATAAGGGTAAATAGAAAAACTTCATTTTTTTATAATTTGAATTGAACTGATGTGTAAAAAAGTCTCCCAGGTATATTGGGGATGAATTGTGCGTTTGTAAAATCGAGTGCATTGTCTACTCCAACGGCAAGCCGTGTATCATCACCCAAATTTTTGTTAATTGTAAGGTCCCAGACCATATACCCTGAAACCAAGTCGTCATAACGATCGAGGACTCCATTTGAATTTGTATCAAATAGGCCAAAACTGCTTCTATAAGTGCCACGTACGTTAGCATGTAGTCCCAGTTCAGTCCAGTCGTAGTCTACTCTCACATTGACCATATGTGGGGATCTGTTAAACAGACCGAAGTAGTCACCTGAGTTAAGTTGAAATGAGGGCGAGGTTGTAGACTCCCGAGCGAATACTTCTCCATGTTCGAATCGTTGCTGTACATCCAGGTCTTTTGCTTCGAGATACTGGTAACCCAAGGCAAATTTCCATGGAGAATCGAGCGACTTTACGGACAAATCCATTTCTACTCCTTGCGTTCGAACCTGATTCGCATTGTAATAGCTGAAAACATTCTGACCATTGGTCTTGCGCGCGATGACGCGTGTGTCAATCAGGTTCGAGATGTCATTGCGATAGGCGTTCAGGGTAATTTTTATACCATCTGTGGGATAAACATTTACTCCCAGGTTCACACTTCTTGAGGTCTCTGGCTCCAGAGCTTGAGTTAGTTCGGCGGTGCTATACAGCTGGTTGATAATGCCGCCTTGTTCTGAGAGACTTTCTAATCTATCCAAAGCTGCTGCTGTGCCAAGGACAGTATATCCAACAGTTGAATTTGTAAAATCAAAGTAGAGTTGGCGAAAAGCAGGTGCCTTATATCCATATCCTATAGATAGATGTCCGGAGAGTTTATCTGTAAAGACGTGCTTGATACCAAGTTTTGGACTTAGCTGGTCTTGGTATTCACTGTGATCATCATATCGCAACCCTACTGTAATATCAGTGACTGCTGTCGGTTGGGCTTCTACCTGGAGATAGGCGTAGGGACTGATGAACTCTGGGTCACCAGCAAAGCTGCTTCGAGAAAGTTGCTCTATCGTAACACCACTGCCCCCTGTTAGCGCATATGCATCAGATAATTCATGAAGAATTCTTAATTCCGGTCTCGTAAATGTCTGGTCAAAGAAACTTAACTGTGTGACTCCTCCTGACGTCTGGAGACTCTCTTGTGCTTGGTAGTTTGTGTTGTACATCTCGACATGTAACGACGTCCGTGAGGACAGCTCACCACTTAGTTTCCAAGTGAGATTGTATTCGTCGATGGTGCTTTCACCTTCGCTACCATCAAAATTGAGTTTCTGATGCTGATCAAAGAATCTCGCCGTCAAAGAACTTCTCCAAGAGTCATTAACATGATATGATGCCCTAATTTGGGAGGTGATGTTGTGGAATGGATTGACATCTACTCCCGGTACATCCGGTCGCAGGTCAAACCCATTATTACGGTAGTAGTTGATCTGACCATCAACTATCAAATTGTTGAATTTTACGGCGGACGAAAGCGACAGATCCATGATCGCCTGGGAGCCATAACGTGCTCTTACATTGGTGTGTCGACTTCTTTGTTCTGCCGACTTTGTGATCACATTGATGACGCCACCAAGAGCTTCATTTCCGTAGAGTGAGGATGACGCTCCCTTAATGATCTCGATTTGTTCGATATCCTGCACAGTGATCCGGCTTAGATCTAACGTTCCTGCAGTGCGTCCCACTATTGGAGTGCCATCAATCATGATGAGGACATACTCGCTGTCCATCCCTTGCATTTGTATTCCTTCACCACCACCGAAATCAGGGACTGTGATAAGGCCTGTCTGCTCGTTGAGAATGTCTGATAGCCGCAGTGCACCACTACTTTCGATTGACTCAGATGTGATAACGACAGACCGAGATGGTACTTTAGTCAACGCCTTTTTTTGCCGCGTGGCTGTGACGATGACTTCGTCAACAATCAATGATGAATCCAATTCGAACCCATGTTGTGCACAAACCGTCTGCACAAATAACAGGGTCAACAATAGGATATGGAGTGCCTTCATTTATCTCTTGAGTAGATCGCAAAGGTGTGTCTCTGGACCGCCTAATACCCATACCCAGAATTAGGCTGACACCGACGTTGAGTTGCACAAACTCCACCAAGATTTGGGATGGGGTATACTCAATTCTATGAAGCGTTCAGGAGTGATTGGAACACTCGATATCAACTTAAGACCGGCCTGAATTCGTTAATCTCGGAGATCAAGTAGTTGTTCGACAGCTTTTTGCACCAAGGCGTACTCATACCCTTTGGACATGGCATGTTGGATTGTCTTTTGTTTAAGTTGACGTGGAGGCCATTTATTCATTCGGATGGCCAGATATTTTCTGATGATGGTGTCGAGTTTTGAGTCGTAGAGTTCACCATCATCGATTTCCTCCATAGCCTTGCGGATGCAATATGAAGAGATGCCTCGCGATTTTAATTCTTGAGTGATACGCACTCGCCCCCAGTTTTTGATACGATATTTTCCTCTGGCAAATGCTCTTGCAAATCGTTCTTCATTCAAATAGTCATCCTCGATCAAGGATGCAATCACGCGTTCGAGGTCATCACCGAAGACCTTTAGGCTAAGGAGTTTTGATCGTACCTCGCGATGACATCTCTCTTGATAAGCACAGTAGCGCTGTAGCTTGTCCAATGCCTCAAGGTGAGTCATGGCACTCCAGATTCGAGATATAGGCGCCGACCATCTAAGATAAAATCGACGATTTCATCCGGTGTGAAAAAGCTGGAGTCGATGACCTGATCGTAGTTCAATAGATCCGCAAAATTGATGTCATAGATTCGTTTGAATCGCTCTTTTTCACTCTTGCGTCGGGCGAGTATCTTGGTAAGAAGATGGTCAATGTCTCTGTTGGACTCATCGCTGGTTCTCTGCTGGTCTCCACTGATCCGTTGAGCCGCTATACGCTCCTCGCAACGCAGATAAACCTTGTACGATGAGGGGATGAAATGCCATGCTAATCGTGAATCAACGACATAATCTTCGGAAGTATCATTAAGCGCACGTGTATAACTATCAATCTTATCATCGATGTCTCGTCTGCTATCAGTAAGGTGATTTAGCTCCAAAGTCGTAAGACCCATATCAGCTGCGATTTGTCGCTGGATAGCTCCTGTGGAGAGGTACTGGTAGCCCAGCCGTGAACAAAGCAATTTTCCACATGTGCTCTTCCCGCTGCCAATGTCCCCTGAGATAGTGATGATCATGATACTCTTTACCCGTTATATCTGAACTGTGGGCGAAATACGTTTGTACTGGTTACATATATGCCTTTTCGAGATGTTAAAGTTCCAAGAACGCATCAACCAGCGCCATCCGCGATTGTCATTGGAGTACATTCGTCGACGCTCGACAATGAGTGAAAACTGTGGATCCAATGATTGATACATCACTGCTCTCAGAGGTGTGCCGTATTCCTGGCGCTCCTGGATATGAACAACCAATCAGAGAATTTCTACTGGATAAAGTCGCTCCTTATGTAGACGAAGTTCGCGTCGATGCAATGGGTAGTATACACGCGCTGAAGAAGGGGAAGTCTGACAAAAAGCTCATGATCGCTGCCCATATGGATGAGATCAGCTTTATTGCCACACACGTGGATGAAGAGGGATTTGTCAGATTCCAGCCATTAGGTGGGTTTGATCCGAAGACACTCACAGCACAACGTGTCATTATCCACGGAACTAAGGACATCATCGGAGTGATGGGAACTAAGCCTATCCACATCATGAGGCCAGAAGAGCGCAAAAAAATGCCAGAGGTTACCGATTTTTTCATCGATACAGGATACACTAAGGAAGAAGTACAGGAGATGGTGCCCATAGGTTCACCTATTACTCGCGAACGCGAGCTGATCGAGATAGGGCACTGCGTGAATGCGAAGTCTATTGATAACAGGGTTTCGGTATTTGTTCTCTTGGAGGCCCTTCGTGAATTACGAGATGAGGAGTTGAGTTGTGATGTTTATGCCGTGTTTACTGTACAAGAAGAGGTTGGCCTACGTGGAGCCATGACTTCAGCGTCGGGGATAGACCCCGACTTTGGTATCGTCTTGGATGTCACCTTGGCCTGTGATGTGCCTGGTATTCAGGCTCATGAGAAGGTGACCAAATTAGGTGGTGGTACGGCTATCAAGGTCTTGGACGGATCCACAATCTGCGACTATCGCATGGTACAGTTCATGCGCGAACTGGCTCAGGAAAAAGGAATTAGGCACCAGATGGAGATTTTGCCAGCTGGAGGAACCGACGCAGCTGGTATACAGCGGAATGCTAAGGGAGGCTCGATTACGGGTGGTATTTCGGTACCAACTCGATATCTACATCAAGTTATCGAGACTGCGCATAAGCAAGATATCCGAGATACGATCGACCTTCTCAAGGCCACACTTCTGAATGTGAGTGAATACGACTGGACGTTTAGATAGTCAGCCTCGGGTTCAGGCCATTAACTACGCGTTGTAATGATCATCGCCCCGATGACTCCTGGTACCCATCCACATAGGGTAAGCAGTAAGACCAATAAGAAAGATCCGCATCCCTTGTCTATAACGGCTATTGGTGGAAGGAATATACAGATCAAAGCTCTCGGAAGACTCATCGTAGTTCGTGCTGTTCGATGATGTTAACCGCTCGCATCTCAACTGTAGTTCGCCTATATCGACGGAGCAAGACAGCCTTTCGACGGACAGCTATCCAACTAATCTTTCGATCTGTCTCAGTGCCTTTTCTAACTCCAAGTAGTTCGGAGTAGACATCTCATGTAGTGGTAGGCGAACCTCATTCGTGCAGTATCCAAGTACTTGCATTGCCGATTTTATCCCAACGGGATTACCCTCGATGTAGAGCCACTTATGGAGATCATAAATGATGCTATTCAACTCACGTGAGGCCTTGTAATCATCTTCTAAGGCCAGACGAATGAGTTTAGAGAATGTACTTGGCAGGGCATTCGCAATCACTGAAATACCACCATGACCACCGACAGATATCATGGGAATCACGACTTCGTCATCCCCTGATGCCACAAAGAAGTCTTCGGGCTTGTGTTTGATAAGGCGTGTTGTCTGTATCAAGTCTCCGGTAGCTTCTTTACTTCCAATAAACTTTTCACTGGATTGGGCTAATCGTATGGTTGTCTGCCAGTCGATATTTGATCCGGTGCGACCGGGAACATTATAAATGATGATAGGTACGGGGGATGCCGACTCAATAGCGCGGTAGTGTCGGTAGATACCTTCTTGGGATGGCTTGACATACGCTGGGCATGAGCTGAGGATGGCATCGATACCAGTAAAGTCAAATTGGTCGATGGATTTAACCAGTTCGATTGTGTTATTTCCTGCAAAATTGCCTGTGACCACCGGAACTCGACCATTCACCTTGGCTATCGTACAGTGTAGGATGTCTCTCGCCTCGGTGGCATTTAGTGTGGCTGTTTCGCCTGTGCTACCGAGCATGACGAGGTACTCCACACCACCATCGATGACATAATCGATGATTTTCTCGATGGCGGGATAGTCTACTTTGCCTTCTCGAAACGGGGTGATGAGGGCTACGCCAGTGCCGATATATGCCGTGTGTTTCATGAATGAATTCTTATCTGTGGCGATTTACGCCGCATTGTTGGTTTTGAGCCCTATTTGTTGGAGAGTAGACAGGATGATCTCACTCTGTTTTTTAATCGAGACGCGTTCTGGCTTATCGGTCTGCACATAGAGGCTGATCGCTGGATCTACGCTCGTCTCATAGGCAAGCGAGGCTTTAAGGCGACTATTAGATGAAGCATTTAGGTATCTCAGGAGTGGTAGATCGTTTGGATTGGAGGTGATCAGAAGGTCTGTCTTTTGGGCTAACCAATTGATCAGTAATTCTTGATTCGGAACCCCATACCACGTGCAGTTCTCTCGGGAAATGACAGAAACACCTTCGTGATCTATTCCTTTCTCTGACTGATCGACGAGATAGGGGTAGGCTTGGATCTGATGTTGTTCGAAGTACTTTTTAGCAGCTCTTAGATCACTTGCTCTGGCGTTCTCTCCCTCGACTAAGATTGTTACGGTAGAGAATGTGTTGACATTAGGTCGCCGGGCCGTCTGTCGAGACAGTAGTCGTGCGTAGTGCTTTTGGAAAATACGATTTCGGATGGCCGCGATCATGTGATCACTTCTTCTTGCTCTTGTATCGTCCCATGGCTTCGTACTTCTTGATGCGGGACATCACCAGTACTTCAGGGTCGAGTGGTAGGAGCTCTTCTAACTGGGTCTTGATATGTTTTTTAACGGCCTTTGTGGCTTTCTCTGGGTCGGTATGGGCACCACCCACTGGTTCTTTGATAATGCCGTCGATAAGACCGAACTCCATCATATGGTCTGCCGTGAGCTTCAACGACTCGGCGGCCTCCTCTTTGTGATCCCAGGACCTCCAAAGGATCGAAGAACACGACTCAGGAGAGATAACCGTATACCATGTATACTCTAACATGAAAACACGATCGCCTACGCCGATGCCCAGCGCACCACCAGATGCCCCTTCTCCAATGATATAGCATAGGATAGGCACTTCCAGTTGGGACATCTCATAGATATTACGCGCGATGGCTTCTGCCTGCCCGCGCTCCTCAGCTTCGATCCCGGGATATGCTCCCGGCGTATCAATTAGGGAGATAATTGGTATACCAAACTTCTCAGCGAGTTTCATCAGTCTCAGGGCCTTTCGGTACCCTTCGGGATTTGCCATCCCAAAGTTGTGGTACTGTCTCAACTTGGTATTACTTCCCTTTTGGTGACCGATGACCATGACTGTCTGCCCATCCAAGCTGGCCAACCCGCCAACGATAGCCTTGTCATCACCAAAACGACGATCCCCATGAAGCTCAGTGAACTTCTTAAACATCTGATCGATATAAAACAAAGTGTAGGGGCGCTGAGGATGGCGAGAGACTTGGACTTTTTGCCATCCATTAAGATTGCTAAAGATCTCCTTACGTTTTTTGCGAATCTTCGACTGTAGTTCTTTGACCTTATCGGTGACATCTATATCACCACCGTCATTGAGCTCCTTAATCTTATCGAGTTGTTCGTAGAGCGGCTCCAACGGCTTTTCGAAGTCCAGAAATACCATTCACACATCAAGTTAGGTCCGCCGCGAATGTATAAAAGAATCACCGTGTGAGGAGATCTGAACTTGACGTTCTAAATGATCCCCGATTGAAGACTTTATACAATGCCGAAATGCAATTAATCGCCTAAACGGCTGATTGACAGATGTTTGCCTCTTTGTCCATCTCCTGTAGCCGCAGGGTTAAAAGTCCACGGTAATCATCTTGGTTTTCTTACCTCGCCTGATTTTGATCACTGCTTGATCTCCTGATCTCTTGGTCTGGATCCATGCGCTTAGATCATCATAGTCAGAGATGTCATTATCATCGAATGATAAGATGATGTCATCTACTTTCAGACCAGCCTTTCGAGCTGCGCCATCAGGCATAATCTCTGTGATCACCACTCCTTCAGAGCGATCATCGATGAAGACACCGAGCTGAGCACGATTATCGTCGAACTTGTCAGCCTTCTTGGGTTGAGCGCGATCATAGCGATCAGTAAGATCAAATAGTTCTTCGAACCCCATTCCTTCCATGTCAAAAAGACCGGGTCCCATATCCTTGAACATCCGCATAAGGCTGTCCACATCGATGCTCATTCCTTCTCCATCACCAAAGAATCGAAAACTACTTTGAGGGACAGTCAGTGATCCGAGGTTTCTGAATCGATTCTGACGCAGTGTGACCGACTTGGTGTACTCTTGTCCATCTCGCCAGATAACCACATCTACGGTTGTACCATTCTGCATTTCTCCGATGATGTTCTGAATCTCAGAGACGGTCGATACAGGTATTTTTTGAACGCTTATGATCTTATCGTCGGTTCTGATGTCTGCCTCTTCTGCGCCAGATCTGGGGGAGACCTCCTGTACTATCAGCTGCCCGTTGTTCTCGGTAAGTACCACGCCAAGAGTTGGTTTCTGGTTATTGCTTGGTGTATTCCAGAGTTCTTGTAGCCCTCCACCGAACCGATCGAATAAACCACGAGTCATTTCATCTCCCCCTTCCAGAAGTTGATCCAGCTCTTTGTCAGAGATATCGCCAGAACGTCGTTCGATGTTTTTGGAGATGATGTTACCATCCTGGTCGACGGTCTTCTCGATGATGATGACTTCGCGATCGCTATCTTGTGACCAGACTGAGATGGAACAGAACATTGCGGTTAATAGAAGGAGAAATCGTGCTTTCATGATTAGTGATTCTGAATGATGCGAAAGTATTTTTCCTCCATTTAGAGTATTCCTAAAGCACAGTTAAATCACGGTTAAACGAGATCTTATTAGCCTCCAGAGCACTGATCTTAAGGCGAAGGACTTCCACCAACTACATGAAGAAGCGGACCATTAACATCATTATCATCCTCATGAGCGTTGCCTTTTTGGGGATATCGGTGATCCAGTTTTATTGGTTAAAGCGTGGAGTAGATCTCAATGCACAAAATTTTGACGATCGCGTCCGTCTTGCATTAAGTCGAGTCAAGCAGCACCTCGAGCAGGATGCTGATATGCTCAAAAGTCTGACATCCAAACTGGAAGCCCAACCAGGTTCTACTTTCGCGGAAGCAGGAGGAACTCTCGAACGCTATCTCAACAAACCGGCACTCACTTATCGTGATCGTATTCGCAAGAAGCAGTTGCAGGAGATCGCATGGTTTACTGAGCCGAATGAAGCAATCGAAAGTATCGAGCCCGCCAGTCTGAGTCGCTATCTGAGGCTGGAGTTTGCCGAACAAGACATCTCCTTAGACTACGATTACGGAGTCTTCTCCAATGATCTCGAGGATTTCATCATTACGAATGGGAAGTACAATGCGATCATCGGTCCAACCGATCAAATGAGCAAAGGGGCTGGAATCAAAGCACTGGAGCGGACGACTTACCAGATTAACCTGTTCAACTTAGATGAAGAGAATACCGCTGGTTCGCTTCGTGTGTTCTTTCCGAAGAAGACCTCCTTCCTTATTTCCTCGGTACTACCAGCTCTTTTGAGTTCAATCCTACTGACCGGATTGATTTTGTTCTGCTTTATTTATACAATCAATGTCATCTTAACGCAGAAGAAGGTCAGTCTGATGAAAACCGATTTCATCAATAACATGACCCATGAGTTCAAGACTCCTATTGCTACCATCTCCTTAGCAGCCGACTCCATCAATAACCCTCGTGTCAAGACTAAGCCTGAGCTCATCGATCGATACGCCAATATCATCCGAGAAGAGAACTCACGCATGCTTTCACAGGTCGAAAAGGTCCTGCAGATCGCACGTCTGGACAAGAAAGATTTCGAGCTGAAGGTGTCCGAAGTCGATATCAACGACCTCGTGAGTACGGCGATGGATCTCACTGCGCTTAAGGTCAAACAACGTGGAGGCGCCGTTACTGCTAAGCTCACAGCTCGCAACTCTGTGGTCGAAGGAGATGAGAACCACATTAGCAACCTACTCCATAATCTTCTTGACAATGCAAATAAATACTCCCCTAATTCACCTCAGATCCATATCGAAACAGGGGATGCTAAAGGTGGAGTGGAGATTCGAATCAGTGATGAGGGTATCGGTATGACCAAAGAGGATACCAGGCGTATTTTTGAAAAATTTTATCGTGTAAGTACAGGAAACCTGCATGATGTCAAGGGTTTTGGCCTTGGCCTTAGTTATGTTAAAGACATCATAGATGCGCACAAAGGTCATGTGGATGTGCAGAGTGTGCCCGGACAAGGCAGTACGTTTACTATCTTTTTCCCTCATAAGCTGCGAACCAAATAATATTTCGAAAAAATGTTAAATCTGTGATGTGACTTTCATGGAAACTCACATCTAAAGGAAGAGACCAAAAGTTAAGATCTCATATGGCGCAGAAAATTTTACTTGTAGAGGACGATCGCAATTTTGGGGATGTGCTCAGATCCTACCTCGAGATGCACGAATATGATGTGACCCTCGCCACAGATGGTGAGGCTGGATGGGAGGTATACAAAAAAGGCAACTTCGACCTATGTATCCTGGACGTCATGATGCCTAAAAAAGATGGCTTCACTCTGGGTCGTGAGATCAAAGAAGATGATAAGAATAAGCCGCTCATCTTTCTGACTGCGAAAGCTCTCAAGGAAGACGTAATCGACGGCTTTAAGATTGGGGCGGATGATTATATCACTAAACCTTTCAATTCCGAAGAATTGCTCTATCGCGTCCAGGCAGTCCTAAAGAGAAGTGCGGCACCTGCAAAGCCAGAAGAAGAGCAAAAGGAGTTCGAAGTAGGTAAGTATCACTTCAATTTTCCCCTCAGAATCCTGACTTTCGATCCTCAGGGAGATAAAGAAAAGGACAAGCTGTCTCCGAAAGAGGCTCAACTACTTCGGCTGTTTTGCATCTATAAGAATGATGTTTTGCCACGTTCTGTAGCTCTAACGGAGATATGGGAGGAGGATAACTACTTCACCGCGCGCAGTATGGATGTCTTCGTGACTAAACTGCGTAAGTATCTGAAGAGAGACGAGAATCTGGAGATCGTCAATATCCATGGCAATGGATTTCGACTCATCGATAAGACGGAGGTAGACGACTATTAAAGATTGGCCATAACGGCCGCACCGATAATACCGGCATCGTTCATCATCTCTGCGGGTATGATCTCGGTGTCGACGTTAAGATAGTCTTGATACTTCTCGAATTTCTTACTCACTCCTCCACCGATGATGATCAATTCTGGACTTAGGAGAGTGTTGAGATGGTTCAGATAGGTATTGAGCTCGGCTCCCCACTCCTCATAGTTTAGATCAAGCCGCTTGCGTGCACCATTAGATGCATAATGCTCGAAGATGCTGTCCTTGTACAGTAGATGACCGAACTCTGAATTAGGCACCAGTTTACCATCTAAGAATAATCCTGATCCTATTCCCGTACCTAATGTGATCAAGATAACCGTACCCATACGACCGACGCCTCGGCCATAAGTCATCTCGGCATATCCGGCGGCATCAGCATCATTTACAAAGTAACCCTCGCATCCCGTGACCTCCTGGAAGTATTCTACCAGATTCACACCTAACCATGATTTATCAATGTTCGCTGCGCTGTAGCAGACACCATGTTTGATGATCGAGGGAAAGCCACATCCGATCTTGGTGCCTCGTGCTCCAAATTCATCGATTAATTCATTCAGAACGATGGCAACATTTTCCGGGGTGCTCGGCTGAGGGGTACCCCGCTTGATCTTCTCCTTGGTAAATTCGCCATTGATCGTGTCGACCATAGCCGCTTTGATCCCTGTTCCACCTACGTCGATACCCAATATTTCTGCCATCAGCTTGTCGATCTGCTCTCGCTAAAGGTAGGCTGTCGCATCATTCCCGCCAAACAAAGTGGGATGACCCCTTACTTGATGACGCGAATTTTCATCCAGACATCTTCGTCGGGACGATTGAATCGATTCGTTCTGACTTTTGCAATCTCATCGATTACCTCAAGACCGTCGATCACTTGTCCGAATACCGTGTAGTCTTGATCTAAAAATGGCGCTCCACCTAACTTCTCATACTGCTCTATGATTGATTCTGGATAAGGCACCCCGTGGCGCTGTTCCATTTGTCGGAGTTGACTGGACTCAACTGGTTTGCCATCGACAATGTAGAATTGTGATCCACTTGATCGCTTTTGTGGGTTCGATGGTCCTCCTGTTCGAGCCGCAGCGATTGCACCTTTGATATGTGCCTTATTATCCACGAACTCAGCATCAATCTGATAACCAGGGCCACCAGTACCAAGTCTACCACCAGCAGGAGCATTCCGAGAATTAGGATCTCCTCCTTGGATCATAAATCCATCCATAACGCGATGAAAAAGTAAGCTGTCATAGAAGCCTTCCTCGGCTAACTTCACAAAGTTGTCTCTGTGACCTGGTGTCTCGTCATGCAGTTCGGCCATCATTTGTCCATAGGGTGTCTCAATAAGAATCAGACACTCGTCTGGCGGCAGAACGACGATTTGCTTCTCGATCCGCTTGGCCTTATTACCAGTGTAGCCTGTCAAGGTCACCGTGTACTGACCAGATAAGTAGTAGGTATGGGATGGTGTGCTGTCTTGAGACGTTGTTCCATCCCCAAAGCTCCAGGTATAACTGTCGAATGGAGTAGACAGATTGTCAAAGGATATCGTCGCCGGCGCCTTTACACCTTCGCTTTCAGATGGTAAGAAGTCAACTATCGTCTTAGAGCAACTCGATAAAAGTAGGAGTGCTGATAATGGAAATAGTAATTGATACATGTGCGGGCTTATTTCGTCGTGATACGTACTGTCATTTTGACGTCTTTCAGTGGGCGATTTGCTCCATCCTTCGGCGACTGGGCGATCTTATCGATGACGTCATACCCATCTATTAATTCGCCAAAGACGGTATAATCCATATCTAACATCGGAGTACCACCTACCTGAAGGTACTTGTCTATCTGAGCTTGATTGTAGGTGATGCCTTTTTGCTTAGCTATGGCCTGTAGCCCTTGTTGTGATTGATTCGAGCCGTCCACGATGTAAAATTGTGAGCCACTGGATTTCTTTCCAGGATTGCTTGGTCCGCCTGTACGTGCAGCGGCGAGTGTTCCTCTGAAGTGAGGTGCACCGATCTCAGCATCGATAAGGTACCCCGGACCGCCAGTACCTAAGGATTGACCCGCTGGTGCATCGCGAGACAATGGATCTCCTCCTTGGATCATAAATCCGTCGATCACCCGATGGAACAACAGATCGTCATAAAATCCATCCTTTGCCAGCTTAACAAAGTTGTCTCGGTGCTTAGGGGTAGTGTTGTAGAGTTCGGCCTTCATGTTGCCAAACTCAGTTTCGATGACTGCATAATAGGTTTTATCGCCACCACATGATGTGAGCAGGATACCCATCATTAGGCTGAAGAATAGGGCATACTTAGTCATTATGTTGTGCTACTTGTTCTTGGAAATAATTGATTACACACTCCTTGAGGAGCTTTTCTTGAGCTTTTTCGCCCTCGACAGGGATAACACGGACCTGCTCGAAATGCGGCCAATCGTCATCATCATAGCCCTTGAAAGCCAAGTATCCTGCCTCGGTCAGAAGATGGCATACCGCGACGTGCATGAGGTCTTGTTTCTCTTCCTTAGTGTAGTTGTCTTGAATCTTGCGGGCTTCCTGTATGCCTATGAGCAACATGATGGTCTGCAAGTCAGGGAGATTGGTTTTGGCGAGCGTATCCTTGACATAGTGGCGCGTGCGGAGCCACTCAAAATCCAGTTGCCAGTCCTCTCTTTGGATCATATGAGTCGCAAATATATGGCTTGGCTAAGAGCGACTATTACGTGAAGTACGACCGTTATTCCTGCGCTGATTACCGCGAGAAGAGCCCCCTCGTCCACGTCCGCGATGTACAGGTTTGGTGGACCACTCAGGACCTTCTCCCAACGCTGGAGGGAGTGGAACCTTGGGTATCTCCCGTTCGATCAGTCTTTCGATCTTGGAGAACTTGTACATGTCATCGGGATTAATGATGGTAAGGGCTACACCTGTGGTATCCGCACGAGCTGTCCTGCCAACACGATGGACATAGTCTTCTGCATCATTAGGTACATCGTAGTTGATGACCAGATTGATATTCTTTATATCG
The DNA here is from genome assembly GCA_038523965.1 of Bacteroidota bacterium. Lineage (GTDB taxonomy): Bacteria > Bacteroidota > Bacteroidia > Chitinophagales > Saprospiraceae > JAJRXG01. The sequence goes on along the minus strand of JBCBIX010000029.1, from coordinate 10,986 downwards.
ATACCTCTGCTGAGGACATCAGTGGCTACAATGACCCTGGTCTCATGGGACTTGAATCGTTGGAGCGCTTTCTCGCGATCTGTTTGATCTAAATCAGATGAGACGGCTTCCACGCCGTAACCATTGCCCTTAAGGGCTCTTACGACGTCCCCAACCTTCTTTTTGGTCGAAGTGAATACGATAATTGATGTGTAGGCCGGTTTGTCATTGATAAGGGTCTTGATCAGTTGTGCCTTCTGACTATCGTAGGCCAGATAGGCCGCTTGCAATACCCCTGCGGCAGGTTTGGAGATGGCAATACTTATCTCTGCTGCTTCTCTACGTAGGATCTCTTTGGAGAGCTTGCGAATCTTGGGAGGCATGGTAGCCGAGAATAGTAGGGTCTGTCGATCCTTGGGTAGGTAGCTTTCGATCTTGTTGATATCGTCGATAAAACCCATGTCGAGCATGCGATCTGCCTCGTCCAAGATGAAATTTTTGATATTGCTAAAGTCTACATATCCCATATTGAGATGGGAGATCAACTTCCCGGGTGTCGCTACGATGATGTTCACGCCTCCTTCGATGGCTCTTTTTTGTTGAGCGAACTCCTCACCGGATCCACCACCATAGATCGAGACTGAGCTTGCCCCAGCGAAGTACGAAAAGGCTTGGATCTGCTGATCAATCTGGAGTGCCAACTCTCGAGTAGGGGCCAAAACCAGCGTGTCAATATGATCAGATGGTTCTTTGGACAAGCGACTTAGTATCGGCAGTATGAATGCAGCAGTTTTACCAGTGCCAGTCTGCGCGCATGCTAATACGTCGGTGCCCTTCATGATGTGAGGGATGGCCTGCTCTTGGATAGGCGTGGCCGTCTCGAAACCCATGTAGCCGATAGCGTCCAGGATGGTCTCTTCGAGACCTAATTCTTTAAATGTCATGTAATGCGTTCAAGAAAGTACCTGGCAGCGTTGATGATGACTTATGAATGCTGCCGAGAAGATCTCTCATCGAGAAAACTGATTCTCTGCTTCGACCCCGGGCGAAGATAACGCATTGTAAGAGCACCTCATATGAGATCTACATGTACTCTTTGACATTCTGTCGAATACTACGTATCACTACTCTGTAGTAACCTCTACTTGGAACTTGGCCTCAACTACAATGGGTTCGGTATTGGCAATGATAGTGATGGTCTTGGTATGTGGTCCTGCCATGCCAGTGCTATCAAAGATTGCTACAATTTTACCTCTACCCCCGGGCGGTATTGGCTCTGTGGGCCAATCCAGATTCGTACACTTGCAGGCTGTTACAAGCTCGATAACTAAGTCCTCTGTGCCAGTATTTTGAAACTCATAGACCACTTCCTTCGACTCACCTGCGCGGATCTCCCCGATGTCTATCATGCCTTGGTCAAAAGTGATGATTGGAATATTATAAGATCCACGAATTGACTGCTTGCCAGAGGTAGGAGTTGTTCGTACTTCTCGTCTAATCTCTATCGTTTGAGGCCCGGCCACGATGGTGAATTCCGTCCGACGATTGAATCGATGTTCCTCATTCTTACAGCGTACTCCGTCCGTACATCCATTCAGAATACGCTCCTCTCCGTAGCCTTTGGGAATAATTCGATCAGCAGCCACTCCACGCTCCATAAGCCAGCTACGGGCAGACTCCGCTCGTCTTTGGCTCAGGTCTTGGTTGAATGGTTTTGGTCCACGCGAGTCGGTATGCGAGGACAGTTCGATAACCATATCGCTGTATTCATTCATGAGATTGAGGATGACTGTCAGGTCCTTCTCAGCATCGGGAAGGATGTCCCACTTGTTGAAGTCATAGTAGATATTATCTAATCGGATGGGCTCGTTGATCGTGACAGTCTCAGTAATGAATCCTGGATCTGTTCCACCTCCAGGTTCTCCAGTACCATCTCCTGTAGGTGGGAGATCGCTAAGATTGGTCAGAAGGACCTTCTTCCTGATGGTCTGGTCTTCAGTGATTCCATTGGTAGTGAATTCAATAGTGTCACTCACATAGCCTTCCTTGCTCGTGATGATCTGATACTTACGTTCTGGGTTCAAGTCAAAACTGAATCGATACTCGTCTGGTAGCGTCTTGGATTGTGGTTCGTCATAGATCGTCTGATCAGCAACCTCGACAGTAGCTCCTTCGAGCGGTTGTTCATCTGCTGTACCTACTCCGACCAAGAGATCTATATTAAGCTGCTTGATCTCGAAGTTGTAGATATCATAGCAGCAGGTTTCACTCTTTAATTTCTTCTTCTTAGGATCAGGACGGTTGGAGACGAGATAGCCTTGAGTTCCATCCTCATTGTAGGAGAGATAGAAGTCATCAAAGAGGCTGTTGTAGTTACGACCTACGTTTTCTGGAGCCGAGAATAAGTTGCCATTCCAGGTACTTGCAAAGAGATCATATCCGCCGAGTCCAGGACGACCTTCAGTACTGAAATATAGTGTGCCGTCGTAGTAGTGGGGGGTGATATCGTCTTCTGAAGTATTGATAATAGGCCCCAGATTGACAGGTTCGGCGAAGGTGTTCCCACGGACAGTCGCGTAGTAAATATCTAATCCACCTTGTCCCCCATCCTTGTCACTCACGAAGAAGAGCACCTCATCACCAAATAATTCACCGGCCGCGGGTTGAGTAGTAATCCAGTCACCATTAAGGACAGGTACGGGCTCAGCGGCTCCCCATTCATCGCCAATGCGATCACTGCGATAGAGTGTTGAGGAGATGACCTCATCATTTCGCAGAATCTGTCGAGAGTAGTACATCGTCTTTTTATCGGCAGAAAAGCAAACGTTCCCGACATGATATGAATCCCGATTTACGACACGACTTAGGGCTTCTGGCTTTCCATAATCGGCCCCATTTCGAGTAGTGGAGTAGACCTTGGATGTCCAGTCTTCCTCAGACCCATCGAGTATAGTCTCCTTGCGACTTTGGAAAGAGGTGAAGTAGACCGTCTTTTCGTCAAATTGGACAGGACTATATTCCCCAGTACCGTCATTGATCTCATCGGATGCAAAACTGACCAACACGTTTTCGTTGGGAGTTACCGATGGGGACATCTCAATGCCCTGGAGCTCCAGTTTGGAGGCTGCGATAATTTCAGCATCCGCACTATTCTGTATGACGGTGGTAAACTGCTCTTGAGCCTTGTCAAAGTTGCCTTGAGCTCGAAGGGTCCGGCCATAGGCATATCTATCATCGATAAAGATCAAGTCGACATCCTTATCAAGAACCCGCTCGTACCACCGCTCTGCATTTTTGAAGTCTCGTAGTTTATAGTACGCATAGGCCACAGACATGGCGAGATCTGGAGCTTTGGTCTCTTGATACGCGTCACGATACCAAGTAAGGGCGTTGTAGTAATCCCTGGCCTCCATGCGCTCATCAGCCGTGGCGAGCATCACTTCATACTTTACCCTACTGATGGGCTGAGCACTCAGTTGTGCGGTGAGCGCGCAGATCACCACTATTGCACCTAAGGTTCTCATATTCTGGATTCTCATAATTCTACAGTCTTGGGCAGAAAATGACCGGAGTCACGTTAGGATTTTTGAAGATGGTACCGACATAACCTACACCGAGTTCGAAGGCTCCACCGCCAGCTTCGGTAAAGCTCGAGGCCGTTAAGTCATAGCTAAGCATGACCTTCAGATTTTTAATCTGGACGCCACCGAGAATCTCAAATGCATCACCAAATCTGTAGCCAAGACCCCCGATGACTGTGGTTTCTTTCTCTCGGTTTATCAAATAATCGGCCGTGGATTGGATAACAAATTCGTTAAATCCCGACTGAGTCTGATACAGGAGCGCAGGATTGAGTCGCACGTTCTCGCTCATCAAGAAGGAGCTCTCTCCGTGGACAACAAACTTCGGTCCGAAGTTATCCTCGTTACGACCGGTGGGATCAATCCCTGTCATAGATGTATCTCGACCACCACCATTGACTAATGAGGCATCCGGAGATGTGATATGCGCGCCAGTGATTCCTATTCGGATAAGTGCGCCGTCTTCTAACTCTGTCTTGTACGACAAGCCGACAGAGATATCTGTAAATGACTCTGAGCGCTGTGTTTCTCCGGCATTGACACCACCTCCAGATTGGAAGATGGGTACAGGTCGAGGGTCCGCGGTGCTCGGTGTATTGGCCAATGACTCGCCTGTAATACCTTGAAGATCCACTCCACGATTGATCGAACCATAGCTTGCACCGATCGAGAAGACATTGCGATAGTCATCATCCATTCCCAGATGGTATCCTACGTTGAGTCCAGTTAGTTGATTCGAAAAATTAAGGCTACCCGCCTGATCCCGAACAAAAGAAATCCCGCCGGAGATCCAATCATTATCCAGAAGAAGCCCCTTAGCAATATTCAATTCAGCCGAGGCATGTGGGGTTTTATATGGAGAGCTGTTGTTCACACTTCGCCATTGATCCCTGTAGATAGCACTAATACGATAGGTGCCTCTGAATGAACCCGTCAATGCGGGATTAACAGAGAGGGGTGCCAATCTAAAATTAGTGAAATGGATATCCTGTCCGACTAAATCTCCTTGAGCCAAGAAGGAAGTCATCACAAGTAACAAGGCCAGAACGCGTAGAGAATCCTTCATAGGAGAAAACTGGTGATCGTTGTTGTCAACACGAATATATACGTCATACGATCCGAAGGTGTATGGCGCAAAGTGCTTCCTTAACGGTCATAGTTGACTTTTTCGTTTTTGATTTAGTGGCATTGGTGATATTCGATGATATTTGGATCATTCAGATGCTTTTACTATCCCTTTTGAGGTATACATTCTTCTTGGTCTTTATAGGTATCTCCTGTCAGCTCCAGGCGCAGGAGTTACGAGTCGAAGAGGAATTGATACCTCGTGAATCGATTGACAAGGATAGATTAACAGCATTAGTCGTTGGTGGCGGAACGGCATATGCTACAAGCTCCATTTTACTCTACGAGACATGGTATAGTCGGCATCCGAGGCGCTCCTTTCACTTCAGAGATGACTGGGGACAGTGGGGGCATACGGACAAGCTTGGTCATGTCTACTCATCGTATTTCCAGACGGAATGGTGTGCAGACCTGTTCCGATGGACAGGTGTTTCAGAAAGTAAAGCCCTCCTCTACGGGGCGCTGTCTTCTTCGCTTTTTCAAACGACTGTGGAGGTTATGGATGGTTTTTCTTCAGAATGGGGATTCTCGATGAGTGATATAGGTGCCAACGTGATCGGAACTGGTACGTATCTGCTCCAAGAGAAGTTCTGGGATGATCAACGCATCAGATGGAAATACTCTGTGACACCTATAGACTACCAGAATACCGTTGGATCTGATGTGCGATTACAGAACCGAGTAGATGATTTGTTTGGAACTGGTTTTTTTGAGCGAGGACTCAAAGATTACAATGCACAGACCTATTGGTTATCTGCTAATCTCAGTTCGTTTTTTCCAGATCGATCGCTCCCTTCATGGCTCAATGTGGCAGTCGGTTATGGTATCGGACATACGTATGGAGGCTATCTAAATGAATGGGTCGATCAAGGCCAACTCATTCGGACAGACGACGATATCCATCCGAGGCATGCTCAGTTTTACCTGTCGTTAGATGCTGATCTGAGCAAAGTACAAGTCAATTCTCCTTTCTTACGTGCCTTGCTTGACGTCTTAAATGTGCTCAAGGTGCCTTTTTCGACGATCGAAGTGAACACCCTTGGCGAAGTCAAGCTCCACCTTGTCCGCTTCTAAGGATTAGAGTTGCTTACGCAGTCGGGCCACCGGGATATTCAGTTGTTCTCGGTACTTGGCGACGGTCCGTCTGGCGATGTTATATCCGCGTTCTTGAAGAAGGTCTTTGAGACGTTCGTCGGAGAGCGGCTTGCGCTTGTCTTCGCGGTTGATGATTTCACTAAGAATGTTTTTGACCTCGAGTGTGGATACTTCTTCTCCACTCTGCGTAGTGATGGATTCTGAGAAAAAGTCCTTGAGTCGTTTTGTGCCAAACTCCGTCTGGACGAATTTGCTATTCGCTACTCGTGAGACCGTAGAGATGTCGAGGCCAGTAACCTCAGCGATATCCTTGAGAATCATCGGCCGAATACGTCTATCATCACCTGTCTTGAAGTAGTCCAGTTGGAACTGCATGATGGTGTACATCGTATTGAATAGGGTCTCTTGTCGCTGCTTTATGGCATCGATAAACCATTTGGCGGAGTCGATTTTTTGCTTGATGAACATGACTGCCTCCTTCTCTTTCTTTGTAGATCGTCTCCCCTCCGTTGTCTCCTTAAATCCCTTTAGCACATCCATGTAGTGATCGCTAATGCGGAGGTCTGGGGCATTTTTATTGTTGAGAGTGAGTTCGAGTTCACCATCTCTATTCATGATGATGAAGTCAGGGACTACATATTGGTTTGTCGTCGTACGAGATCCGAGATTGTTGCTATCGTAACCGATCGACGGCTTTGGATTGAGTTTGAGGATCTCATCGATGGCATCTTTTAGCTCACTATCTGATAGCGAGAGGGAGCGTTTCATGCGATTGTAGTGCTTCTTACTGAACTCGTTGAAGTACTTATCCAGGATCTTAAGGCCCAGTTTTTTGGCCTTGAGCTTCTCGATGTCCTCCTCCTTTTTGATGCGATCTTTCATTTGGAGCATCAAGCATTCTTGTAAGTCTCTGGCCCCGGTGCCTACTGGATCGATGCCCTGCACGTGAACGAGTACTCTTTCGATCTCTTGTGAGGTAGTATCCAGACTTTGTGTGAAGAGCATGTCGTCCACCAGTGCTTCCACATCCCTTCGTAGATATCCGTCCTCGTCTATGCTGCCAATGATCTGCTCTGCGATGAGTGCCTCGCGGTCTGTGTCAAACTCCATCATGCCCAGCTGAGTGAGCAGATGCTCATGAAAACTCGACGCCACAGCCATTGGAAGACTTTTGCTTTCTTCTTCGACATAAGAGTCACCCTTGAGCTTGTAGGAGATCGGATCGTCCTCGATATATTCCTTGAGATAGTCGTCCAATTCAAATGTATCCTCCTCGCTACCACCGTCTTCGTCGCCGAATCCCTCTTCGCTGCTATCGAATACATTGTCAAAGTCCTCGCTCTCCTCAAGCGCTGGATTAGACTCAAGTTCTTCTTTGATGCGCTGATCGAGGGTAGCGGTAGGGATTTGCAATAGTTTCATGAGCTGAATCTGCTGGGGAGACAGCTTTTGAACCATGCGTTGTGATAGACTCTGCTTAAGCATTCTGGACCTCTCTATGGCGACCATTCGTCACCGGATTAAAGGAAACATTTTAATGGTACTTTGAGTTCGCTGAATCGCAAGTACCTCACAGGTCAGTCACAACAAAACAAACATATTACAATCATTCGTAATATACTATCTGCTGATAGTAAACAAATTACATGCCAAATGATAGAAAAACGACTAAATGTACTTCGAAGAGAATTGCAGGATAGCAAAATTGATGCCATTGTTATCCCACTCTGTGATCCGCACAACAGTGAATACATGGCCGATCACTGGAAAAAACTCCAATGGATCTCAGGCTTCACTGGTTCAGCGGGTACTGTAGTAGTCACTCCTGATCATGCCGGGCTATGGTCTGATTCGCGATACTTTATCAAAGGACAAAAAGAGCTGGAAGGCACTCCATTTGTATTTCACAAGATGGGTTTGGTAGATAAGAGTACACCTCTCAGGTGGCTAATAGATCACATAGTAGAGGGGGCGACAGTAGCTATGACTGCAGACATGTGGACCCAGAAGCAGGTGGAGGGATATCGAGATTCCTTAGCCGAGAAAGACATCCGAGTCAGCACAGAACATGATCTGATCAGCACGATCTGGGAAGAAGATCGACCTGCTCTACCCGTGGAACAGCTATTCATCCATGATATCAAGTATGCCTGTACGTCCATTGATGATAAACTCTCTTTGATCCGGCAAAAGATGGAGGCCAAGGGTGTAGCATGGCACCTGATCACGACTCTCGATGACATTGCTTGGACACTTAATCTCAGAGGGCGTGATGTCGAGTTCAATCCGGTCTTTCTGGCATATCTCATAGTAGGACACACCGAAAGTCGTCTATATATCCAGGACGAAAAGTTGACACCAGAGGTCATACAACATCTGAGCAATGCCAACGTCGTGATGAAGCCCTACGATGAGATAGATCCTGACGTGGCTGCATTAACGGAGCCTACATTAGTCAATGCAGCTGACTGTAATCACGCACTATTTAGCTGTCTACCAGCAGGTGTCGTCCAACGCGGTAAGACAATACCTCGATGGCTTAAGGCCGTAAAAACAGCTGGGGAGATAGGTCATATTGCAAATGCGATGGTTAAGGATGGGGTTGCCCTCGTCCATGCATTCATGTGGTTAGAGGACCACTTGGGGCGCCAGGATATCACAGAAGCGGACTTCGTCGACCAATTGGCTCACTTTCGGTCCCAGCAAGAAGGATACTATGGAGAGAGTTTTTCTGCCATCGTCGGCTACAATGGTAATGCCTCAAGTCCACACTATCGACCGCTCCATGGGCAGAGTGCTCAGATCCAGCCAAGTGGGATTTTACTCTGCGATAGCGGCGGTCAGTATATGGATGGGACAACAGATATCACCAGAGTCATCGCACTATCTACACCTACTGATGAGATCAAGAGGGCTTACACCCTTGTGCTTAAGGGCCATATCAGCCTGGATCGAGCTCGGTTTCCAGTGGGGACGACAGGTGGGCAATTAGACGTCTATGCGCGCCAACCTCTCTGGCAGCACGGTATGGACTTCGGGCACGGTACTGGACATGGTGTGGGGTATTTTCTCTGTGTGCATGAGCCGCCACAGGGTTATGCACCGGGCCGAACTTCACGAGCAATGACGGCCTTGGAGCCTGGCATGTTTAGTTCAAATGAGCCAGGATACTATGAGACTGGTCAGTACGGTATCCGTATCGAAAATCTTGTAGTGGTTGAGGAGGATGATAAAGAGGGCTTTCTTAAACATCGCAATCTCACCCTGTTTCCGATCGATACAACACTCATCGATCGTTCGCTAATGACATCAATAGAAATTGAGTGGCTAAATGACTACCACAGTCGGGTTTTCGCCGAGCTTAGCCCTCATCTCGAAGAGGTGCCTAAGGCATGGTTAGCTTCTAAATGTGCGAGATTTTGACCTTCTGAAGTTCGTGACAATGTTGATCGCTTCCAGTTAGATGGTCGTGAGCCAGAGTCAGTGGATATGGCTCGTGTATATCAGCGATTTGCTGTTCTTTTGCGTCGAGAAAGAAAAACTCAAGCTTATCATGGCTCACGAAGAACGAGATTATCAGCGCAAGGGATGGACATTGGCCTGGGCATTTATCTACATCGCCCTGTTCATCTTGCTTTGGATCTATATCATCGGTCGCAACCAAGACGCTGTACCTGCTGGATTCATACTGTAGGTCTTACATGATTAGGCTTATGACAGCCTTTGATTGGTTGTTATTGGATAAAGAAGAATCAGGGTAGGTGTTAAGTCAAGACCTGATGACAGGCCAGAAAAGTTGTTCTCCCACAGTCGTTTTAGGCATGTTTTCTACACCCATTTTACTCGGATACCGTCTGGTTATCTTGGCCGTTCCAAATAGTACATCCCAAAAGAATAGCAGGTTGCCATAGTTGCCTTTGTAATGGGTGATTTGGTCGTCCTTATGTTTCCCATGATGGGCACTGTGTGTAGCCGGTGTTGAGATCGTACGCTCCACGACCCACATGAGAGGTGAAAGCCATTTGATCTTATACAGAGGTTCATCCCACCGCACATCAGAGTGAGCGCCAGTAATCACTAACATCTTGACTACGATGTATCCGGCATAGATCCACCCAAGCCCAAGATAGATGAGAGCTCCGGAGAACCATAAACTGGGCATCAGCAAGTAGTAGAATACATTGTTGCGATAGACGACTCTGACGCTCAGATACTCAGCATTGTGGTGAGGTCTGTGGAGGTTGTATAACCAAGCTACAGAGTGTGAGAGACGATGCCACCAGTATTGCATCATATCATCGAGGATAAGAAAGAGCAGAACTCCCCAGACGATGTTGATATTTGACCAGCTATCAGCGGCATGTGGTGCTGCGATGCTTACCAGCCCTCGACCAAGAAACAAAACCAATGGCTGCGTCACACCGATGAGGATCAAAGCGCTTGCAAGCTCTACAAGTCCATCTCCACGTCTTTGCTCAGGCTTTCTGAAGAAGTTGGTGTGTACAACCTCCAAAAGGCAGAAAAAGAGAAAAATTCCAAGAATGGCAAGGTGTTCAGGCTTCATGACTCAAGGGTAGATTTTTTAAAAGTATATGAAGTGGTTCCAACTTCAGATACTGATTATTGGCCCATGAGGAGAGTAGCGGCCAATATTTCTGCCTAACTGTGTGCACCGATTAATGTGTGAGATGCTCTTAGTTGTGCATCCTATTCTTACAGGATGACTCCTAATAATCTCTTGATTATATGCTCAAAAAATCCTTACTAACAACAGCGAATTAGACAAGTGTCTATTTCTCATATCGCATCTATTCCTTCCAAATGGCTCTTATTCAATTGGTTCAGAAGCATTTGTCTCTATTTCTTTAATGACATCGGAAGCCTTTTTGCAACCATAGTGATCAAATGACTAATCAACCTTTTTTGTGCTGGCGGCTTCGTTGGGCAAAAAAAGTAATCCGCAGCAGGTGTCGCCACGCGATAGACACAGCCAAATTCACATGAAAATGCCGAGTGTTTATGATCCACTAATAACTTGAGCAGTAAGTCTCTTTTTTATCAATCTGAAAGATGATCCTCTAATTGTTGCTTTAGGGTGTTGATTTGGGCTTGTTGCTCCTGAATGGCTTTGATGATACCGATGAGCAGCCTGGAATTCATAGCCTCAACTATGATGAGCTGATCCCAGTACTTATCAAAGCCATTC
>JBCBIX010000028.1:0-27659 GCA_038523965.1 Bacteroidota bacterium | reverse complement strand
CGCTCCTGTCGGCACCTTGCTTAGTATCGTCTGATCTCTAAGCGTAAATTTTCCTTCTGCGTTAGGTATGGGATCTCCGTGCGGATCATACTTTGGATAGCCAAGGAAGTGATCAAGTCGATCTACCAATTTGTCTGAATCGATGTGTTCTAACTGCTCAGCAACCTCGTGCACCTCATCCCACGTAAAATCCAGCTTCTGCACCAGGAATGTCTCCCAGAGACGATGCTTACGCACCAGAATCGTAGCCAATCGCTGACCAGCAGGTGAAAGGCGTGCGCCTTTGTAAGGCTCATAGTGTATGAATCCCTTTACGGACAGTTTCTTCAGCATGTCCGTTACTGATGCTGCTGATGTCTTGATGTGTTGGGCCACACTGCTGGTGGACACTTGGGACCTCGCGTGTTCGCTCAGCTGATAAATTACTTTGAGATAGTCTTCTTCTGTAGATGTAGTTGTCGGCCCTCCCATGAGTCAAAGATACATGATTAGGCATCTCTAAATAATTTTTATGGCTTGCCTAAATATAACCTCTTCTGTCCAGTGTTTATCGCTTGTTCAAGGGTCTGGAGAATTGATAATTACCCTTACATTTGCGGGCTATTTAGACATATTCATTTTTTCATATACGTTAACGAGTAAATCTAACTTTCTATGGCTCAGAACATCATGTACATCATTCCTGTCTTAGGAATCTTGGCATTGTTATACACCTTCTGGAAATCTTCATGGGTAGCGAAGCAAGAAGTGGGTACAGATAAGATGGCGAAGATTGCAAAGAATATCGCCGAGGGAGCAATGGCGTTCCTCAAAGCCGAATATCGAATCCTATCCATTTTTGTAGTCATCGTCGCCGTCTTGTTAGGTGTCAGTGGGAACACGCCAGAGTCACACCCGTTAGTGGCACTATCATTCGTCTTAGGGGCGATATGCAGCGCCTTAGCAGGGTTTATCGGAATGCGAGTGGCCACCAAAGCCAATGTACGGACCACGAATGCGGCCCAGTCTGGACTCGGCAAGGCTCTCGAAGTTGCATTCGGTGGTGGTGCAGTCATGGGAATGGGTGTTGTTGGCCTTGGTGTATTAGGTTTAGGCCTATTGTTCATCCTTTATTCCGGCATGTTCGGCTTGGACACTCAAGGCAACGTGCAGCGAGTAATCACTGTACTTACAGGATTTTCATTCGGAGCTTCTTCAATCGCGCTTTTTGCACGTGTAGGTGGAGGAATCTATACCAAAGCCGCAGATGTAGGTGCTGACCTCGTCGGAAAGGTAGAAGCTGGTATTCCAGAAGATCACCCTTTGAATCCGGCGACTATCGCAGATAATGTAGGGGACAACGTAGGAGACGTAGCTGGCATGGGTGCGGACTTATTTGAATCATATGTTGGATCCATCATCGCGACGATGGTTCTTGGTGCTGCATTCATCGGTATTGCTGGTTTTGAAGGCACGAATGACTTTGGAGGACTGAATGCGGTCCTTTTACCGCTCGTCCTCGCGGGCATCGGTATCATCACTTCGATCATCGGAACCTTTTTTGTAAAGGTGGCCGAAGGTATCCACAAAAAGTACTGAACAGAGGAGAATTTCTGTCGGCTGCATTGATGTTAGTCGCTACGTTCCTGGCGGTTCGCGCCATATTGCCATCTACATGGACGATTGCTGGTACAGAGTTTAGCTCGATGGGCGTATTCTGGGCAGTACTCTTTGGTCTGGCAGCAGGCCTCCTTATCGGTATGGTTACAGAGTACTACACCGGCACCGGAACTAAACCTGTTCAATCCATCGTGGATCAATCAGTAACTGGATCTGCGACAAACATCATCGCTGGTCTCGGGGTAGGTATGCAGTCCACTGCTATTCCGATCATCATCCTTTCTGCTGCGATCATCGGTGCTCATCACTTTGCTGGATTGTACGGGATCGCCATTGCAGCTGTAGGAATGCTATCGAATACTGGAATTCAGTTAGCGGTAGATGCATACGGACCTATCTCAGATAACGCTGGTGGTATTGCCGAGATGGCAGAATTAGAACCTACGGTACGACAGCGCACAGATAAATTAGATGCTGTTGGTAATACGACTGCCGCGATTGGAAAAGGGTTTGCGATTGGTTCCGCAGCACTCACGGCCTTGGCCTTCTTTGCAGCTTACATGACAACTACGGGAATAACATCGATCAACATTGCCGAACCTAAGGTGATGGCTGGTCTACTCCTCGGTGGAATGCTACCCTTCTTATTCAGCGCACTCTCGATGAATGCTGTTGGTCGTGCGGCGATGGATATGATCCAAGAAGTAAGACGACAGTTTAAGTCTATCCCTGAGCTGAACGCCGCGTTAGCAGTAATGCGTGCTAACGAAGGAAAAGATCCTAAAGAGTGGAGCGCTGCAGATCGTCAAACATTCGACGCCGCTGATGGCAAGGCCGAATACGACAAATGCGTCGAGATAAGTACCAAAGCATCGATCCGTGAAATGATCATCCCTGGTCTTATCGCTGTCATTAGTCCGGTTGCCATCGGCTTCGGTGGAGGCCCAGAGATGCTTGGTGGATTACTTGCAGGTGTAACAGTCTGCGGAGTTCTGATGGCTATCTTCCAGTCGAATGCTGGAGGCGCATGGGACAATGCAAAGAAGATGTTTGAAGAGGGGGTCGTCATCAATGGAGAGAAATACTACAAAGGATCAGAGCCGCACAAGGCCACTGTTGTTGGAGATACGGTTGGTGACCCATTCAAGGATACTTCTGGGCCATCACTAAATATTCTTCTGAAGCTGATGTCCGTAGTTGCCTTGGTATTAGCGCCTTTCTTGGTATAGCAAGGAGAATATTATTTGGTTTGATAACCAAGGATGACGAATAACCTTTCTCGTTATTCATAAGTTAAACAAGGAGCCTCTCACAGTGTGGGGGGCTCTTTTGGTATTATGTATGTATATTCAGAATCACCTGCCTAACTAAGGTCCATTCACTCTGTTTTTTGTCCACAAATAAGAATAAGCGCGTCATGATTAGATTGGTCATTCTTGCCATTGTTGCTGGAGGAAGTTTTGTGTTTAATGCATTTCAGGGAAGCGTTGATAATCCTGAGAAGGAAAAGGTTATCCAAAACACGGTGCTTACTGTCCTCGAACAAGCCCATTTTTCTCCTGCCGATCTAACCGATGAGTTCTCAAGCAGAGCGTTTGACGATTTTATCAATGCACTGGATGGTCGCAAGCGCTTTTTCACCCAAGATGACATCGCATCGCTGGAGGTACATCGTCTTCAATTAGATGATCAAGCTAATCAAGGGTCGCTGGATTTTTTCGAATCTACAATCGAGATTTTCGATCGGCGTCTTAGCCAGGTTGGCGATATGTATAAGGAGATGTTAGCTGACCCTATAGACTTTACGGCGATCGAAGAAATCGAATTAGACCCTGATAAAAGAGAGTATCCAACCGATGAACAAGAACTTCGAGATACCTGGAGAAAATACCTGAAGTACGATGTGCTCAATCAGTTAGAGTCTAAAATCGCAAGCCAAGAAAAGCGATCTGAAACTGATGGTGAGAAATCTAAGGAGATCAAAACAACTGCCCAGCTCGAAATCGAGGCCCGAGATGATGTTAAAGAGAAGTTCGACGAGTGGTTTAAGAACATGGGCAAACTCAAGAGATCTGATCGGTTTGAAGTCTACCTCAATACGTTCTCACACCTGTTCGATCCGCACTCCGATTACTATAATCCAAAGGAGCGACAAGACTTCGACATCGGTATGAGTGGAAAGCTCGAGGGCATCGGTGCTCGCCTTCGAAGTGAGGGTGATCTCACCATGGTCGCCAGCATTGTCCCCGGTGGGCCAGCCTGGACGCAGGGAGACATAGAAGTTAATGACTACATCCTATCGGTGACTCAACAGAACGAAGAGACCGTCGATATATTCGGAATGAGACTCGACGATGTGGTCAGTATGATACGGGGGGACAAGGGAACGATCGTCACACTTGCTATCCAAAAAAAGGATGGAACCGTCATCCAAGTCGAAATCGAACGTGATGTGGTCAATATCGAAGACTCCTTTGCCCGATCAGCAATCATCGATCTGGAGGGTAAAGCTGAGAACATCGGTTACATCCACCTTCCAAAATTCTACAGCAGCTTTGAGGCGCCGAATGAAGGAAATAGTTGCGCTGTCGACGTGGCTGAAGAAATCGAAAAACTCAAAACCAATAAGGTGAATGGCATCATTCTCGACCTCCGCAACAATGGCGGTGGGTCGCTTAAGGATGTCGTGGATATGAGTGGACTATTCATCGAGGATGGCCCTATCGTACAAGTCAAACCTCGAGACCGCAAGGCATTCGTCTATAAGGACGACGATGCTGAGGTCAAATACAACGGGCCACTTGTGGTACTGATTAATTCATTCAGCGCATCAGCCTCTGAAATCTTAGCGGCAGCGATGCAAGACTATGATCGAGCCATCGTCGTTGGAACTCAGTCATTTGGTAAGGGAACTGTACAGCGCTTCATCGATCTCGATCGCGCTGTACGTGGCACATCTGAGCACAAACCACTCGGGGCGGTGAAAGTTACCATGCAGAAGTTCTATCGCATCGATGGTGGATCAACCCAGTTGAGAGGTGTCACTCCAGACATCGAGTTACCAGACCGGTATTCCCTAATCGACGTAGGCGAGCGGGAATATCCATACGCATTAGACTGGACAGAGATCGCAGGATTAGAATACAACCAGGACGTATTCAACATAGACGCCGCTCAGAAAGTGTATCTCAAGGCCCAAAGTTCGAAGCGTCTATCGACGAATCCCGACTTCCAACTCATCCAAGAGCAAGCTAAATGGCTGAAGGAAAATAGAGAGCAGACCTCCTACGCACTCAACTTGGATCAGTTCATAGCGCAAGTAGATGCGCAAGAAGCCGAGGCTGAACAATTCAAAGTTATCATGGATGAGGCCATCGCGGAGATGTCCATAAAAACGCTTCCCGAAGATGAAGAAGCGATCAACTTTGATGAGACTACAAAAGGAAGATCAGAAAACTGGGTTTCTGTGAGATCCAAGGATATCTACATCCAGGAGGCCATGTCTATCATCGGTGACCTGATCGCTGCTACGTCTTACACGAATGTGAACAGCGACCCAGATACCAACGAATGACCACTCTGATTGAAAAAGACGACTTACTCTGAACGGCGAGTGTAAGAGAATCCTCCCTCGCCGTTGTCTTTACGACGAGCCCAAGAGTTAAACTTTATGTCCAGATAGACATCATCTTCGATCAGGTGAAGTACCATATCCCTCCCGATTACAGAAGGTGATTGACGACCATGAGTCGCCTGGAAACCTTGGAAGGTTAGTTGATCCAACTCCGCAGTAGTTCCAAATGCCCATTCAGTTCCCGTTGGATTGTCAGCACTGCTGAATTGAGAAACTGCATTGAAAATAGACCCAGAAATACCGCGTGTCAGGCAGACATTGTCTGTTAAGCAGTCTTGATTGACATCGAGGGTTGGGTCTACTCCATCAAGCTTCACGAAATCTATTAGCGGGCCGTTCCAGACGGTGAAGTCTGATCCTGCGGGGCCCATGGGTAGTTCGATCGTATCTCCACTACAGGAGAGTAAGAAAACAGTGAGTGCAAATCCAAAGAGTAGCTTTTTCATGTTATGTTGTTCTGATAAGATAACGTCGATAGTTGTCAGATTCATTACCGTTACATCCTCCTAAAAGTTGCGTGAGAAGGTGATGATTCGCTCGGTTGGGTCGAAACATTTACCGAGATTTCCAGATTAGTCGGATTCATACCCCATCGATTTGGAACATTCGCATATCAGAGTTGTCGGTGCCCGAGAGCACAATCTTAAGGATATCTCCATCGATATCCCGCGTAATCAGTTAGTCGTGATCACAGGTATTAGCGGGAGCGGCAAGTCCTCATTGGCTTTTGACACGATCTATGCAGAGGGTCAACGTCGCTACTTAGAGACCTTCTCGAGTTACGCTCGTCAGTTTTTGGGTAAGATGGAGCGACCAGACGTCGAGAAGATCGACGGTCTAAGTCCTGTCATCTCCATCGAGCAAAAAACGACTGGCTGGAATCCGCGCTCCACGGTGGGCACAACTACCGAGATCTATGATTTTCTGCGATTACTCTATGCCCGTATAGGAGAGGCCTACTCCTACAAGACGGGCAACCGAATGATCAAATACTCAGAGGAAAAGATCATCCAGCAGATTCTCAAACGATTTTCAGGAAAGAAAATCGCACTATTGGCACCGTTGATACGCTCGCGAAAAGGTCACTACCGAGAGCTATTCGACCAGATGCGCAAAAAGGGCTACACCAAAGCGCGCATCGATGGAGAAATTAAGGATATCGTTCCTGGACTCCAGTTAGATCGCTATAAGGTTCATGATATTGAAATCGTCGTTGATCGCATCAAAGTAGAAGCAAATCGTCGTGATCGCATCGCATCATCGCTCAGTGTTGCCTTTAAACTCAGTGATAACTTTATCCAAGTCGCTGACTTGGACGCCAACGAGGTGATACCGTTCAGTAATAAGTTAATGGATCCTGAGTCAGGACTGTCTTACGAAGAACCCTCTCCAAATACATTCTCATTTAACAGTCCCTATGGTTCCTGTCCACACTGTAAAGGAATCGGCGTCCTTAATGAGGTTGACATGGAGAAAGTCATCCCAGATGACACCATCAGTATCAACAAAGGCGGGATCGTCCCAATCGGGGAGAGTCGTGACAATACCACCTTCAAGCAGTTGAGAAAAATCGCCAAGAAGTACAAGTTTACCCTTTCGACCCCAATCAATGCCATACCCTCAGAAGCACTGGAGATCATCCTCTACGGCGGTGATGATAGTTACGGATTCAAAGGTGGCGGTAGTACACACGACATGGTTTACGATTTAGCCAAAGAGGGTATCGTCAACATGCTCAAGCGGTGGTACAGCAGCACGTCTTCCGAGAAAATTCGCTCCTGGGCCGAAGATTTCATGACTATAGTGACGTGCCCAGAATGCAATGGCTACCGCCTGAAAAAAGAATCTCTCCATTTCAAACTTGCCGATACACATATCGGCGAGTTAGCCACCATGGATCTGGCCGAACTGAAAGATTGGTTTGATGATTTACACAATCATCTGGACGAACGTCAGCGGACCATCGCCAAGGATGTCATTAAAGAAATTAGATATCGCCTGGATTTTCTCCTTCAAGTAGGCTTGGACTATCTCTCACTCCATCGTCCATCCAGAACGCTATCAGGAGGAGAGGCACAACGCACTCGTCTGGCCACACAGATTGGTTCTCAACTGACTGGTATAACATACATCATGGATGAACCCAGCATTGGTCTTCATCAGCGTGATAACCAGAGACTGATCCAATCCCTTCGCGATTTAGCGGTGATCGGCAACACAGTCATCGTCGTGGAGCATGACAAGGATATCATGCTGGCCTCGGACTACCTGATCGACCTGGGACCTGGGGCAGGTGTGAATGGTGGTGATATCGTAGATCAAGGCCCACCCAAAGCTTTTCTCAAAGCCTCCAGCACGACCGCACAATACTTGGCGAATCGACTGTCGATACCTTTCAATAAGAAACCCCGGCCAGGAAATGGAAAATGTATCCGCCTTACGGGTGCCACAGGTAACAACCTGAAAAATGTGGATCTGGAAGTGCCCCTCGGGAAATTTATAGCTGTTACTGGTGTATCGGGCAGTGGTAAATCTTCACTTATCAATGGTACTCTCTATCCTATCCTGAGGGCACACTTTTATAAATCGAATCAGCGTCCTCTGCCTTACTCATCCATCGAAGGAATCGACGAGGTTGATAAAGTGATCGAGATAGACCAGTCACCCATCGGACGTACTCCACGAAGTAATCCAGCAACCTACACGAAGCTCTTTGATCCTATACGTAGATTGTTCAGCGACCTTCCAGAGTCCAAAATTAGAGGATACAAACCTGGACGATTCTCCTTTAATGTCAAAGGTGGGCGCTGTGAGACCTGTCAAGGTGGTGGAAAGAGACTCATCGAGATGAACTTCCTTCCCGATGTCTATGTCGACTGTGAGACCTGTCAAGGACGCCGATACAATCGAGAGACGCTTGAAGTTATGTACAAAGGCAAATCCATCTCGGATGTCCTTGATATGTCGGTCGATGAGGCGGTAGAGTTCTTTAAGAATATTCCTACCATCTATCGGAAGGTGAAAACCCTCCAAGAAGTTGGGCTGGGATATATCACACTTGGCCAGCAGGCTACAACCTTATCTGGCGGCGAGGCTCAACGTGTTAAGCTCAGCGAAGAACTGTCAAAGCGAGATACTGGGAATACGCTATACATCTTAGATGAGCCAACCACAGGACTACATTTTCAGGATATCCAACACCTGGTCAATGTCTTGAACCGCCTGGTAGATAAGGGCAATACGATCATCGTTATCGAACACAATATGGATATCATAAAAGTATCAGACCACATCATCGACTTGGGTCCAGAAGGTGGCAATCGAGGTGGTGAGATTGTATTCGCTGGAACTCCTGCGAACCTGATGCGCAAGAAAAACAATCACACTGGCCGATTCCTCAAGATCGAACGTGATCAGATGCAGAACTAAGCAGCTACTTCTACCTCATCGACACTATCCACTCCTTCACCATCTACGTCGAGGAGTTCCACCTTAAGATTCTCAATGATGAATTTCTGACGTTGAGGTGTGTTCTTGCCCATATAGTAAGCCAAGACATCTTCGATATTCGTCGAACCAGAGAGGTAGACTGGTTCTAACCTAATGTCATCCCCGATAAAGCCTGAAAACTCGTTTGGAGAGATCTCTCCAAGACCCTTAAAGCGGGTGATCTCTGCCTTGCCGCGAAGCTTGTCAATGGCCGCCATTTTCTCTGCTTCACTGTAACAGTAGATCGTTTGTCTTTTGTCACGTACTCGAAAAAGTGGTGTTTCCAAGATGTAGAGATGCCCTTGCTTCACTAAGTCAGGGAAAAACTGCAAAAAGAACGTCAGCAACAGTAGCCTGATATGCATCCCGTCTACATCGGCATCTGTGGCGATCACGACTTGATTATAGCGCAATCCCTCCAGTCCGTTCTCGATATTCAGAGCGTGCTGGAGTAGGTTGAACTCCTCATTTTGGTACACCACCTTCTTGCTCATGTTATAGCAGTTAAGCGGTTTGCCACGGAGAGAGAACACAGCTTGGGTGCGCACATTTCGTGCTTTGGTGATGGATCCACTGGCACTGTCTCCCTCCGTGATGAAGATGGTGGTTCCCAATTTCTCCTCTTCATTTCCCTTCTTATCCCCATAGTGCACTCGGCAGTCCCGGAGCTTCTTGTTGTGAAGGTTGGCCTTCTTGGCACGTTCGTTCGCCAGCTTTTTTACACCAGCTATTTCCTTTCGCTCCCGTTCTGACTGCAGGATACGAGCCTTAAGTTTATCTGCTACCTCAGGAAAGCGATGGAGGTAATTGTCTAACTCTTTTTTTAGAAAATCCAAAACAAAGGATCTCATCGATGGACCATCAGGAGCCACATTCTGGGAACCCAACTTTGTCTTGGTCTGTGACTCAAAGACGGGCTCCTCTACTCTCACTGATACTGCACCAATGGCTGCTGCATGGATGTCCTTCGTATCAAAGTTCTTCCCGTAGTGATCACGGATTGTTTTGACCAATGCATCCCTGAACGCTGCTAAGTGCGTACCTCCCTGAGTTGTATTCTGTCCATTCACAAATGAATAGTACTCCTCTCCATATGCATTAGCGTGGGTGATCGCAACCTCGATATCCTCTCCTTTAAGATGGATAATGGGATATCGCAATGCTTCAGTAACAGTGGCAGTTTTGTTCTTGAGGAGATCCAATAGCCCATCCTTGGAGTGGAGAACCTTGTCATTGAATCTGATCTTAAGGCCCGCATTGAGATAGGCGTAGTTCCAGAGCTGATCTTCGATGTACTCGCTCCTGAACTTGTAGTTTCTGAATATGGTAGCATCAGGCTTGAACGATATCGCCGTTCCGTTGCCCGCAGTTGATTTTGATACTCGACCATCCTTGACCAGATTTCCTCGCTCGAACTCGGCGACCTTTGACTTGCCATCGCGATAGGCTTCTACTACAAACTGATCTGATAAGGCATTGACAGCCTTCGTTCCGACACCATTTAATCCGACTGACTTTTTGAATGCTTTGCTATCGTACTTTCCACCGGTATTAATCTTGGAGACACAGTCCACCACCTTACCGAGTGGAATGCCACGGCCGTAGTCCCGTACATGGACGACTCCTTCGTGGATATCGATGTCGATCTGCTTACCGTGTCCCATGACATATTCGTCGATCGAGTTGTCGATGATCTCCTTGAGTAAGACATAGATGCCATCATCCT
Source organism: Bacteroidota bacterium (assembly GCA_038523965.1). Classification (GTDB taxonomy): domain Bacteria; phylum Bacteroidota; class Bacteroidia; order Chitinophagales; family Saprospiraceae; genus JAJRXG01. The sequence continues at coordinate 17,211 of JBCBIX010000028.1, read as the reverse complement.
GTGCTGATCCATCACCAAGTTTACCGATGTACATACCGGGGCGCAGCCGTATATGTTCCTTCCAGTCGAGCGAACGAATATTCGCCTCGTCATACCTTACATCTGCCATGAGACCCACTTTAAATGATAAAATTATGTAATTTATTGACGCATCTTGTTTTGCGCTTTGTAATCCGATCCAAAGGGATTCCGAACTTTTCAAGCAGAACAGTTGGCAACTTCTCTGTCTACAAGTCAACTCAGCATCCAACAATGGGTCTGAACGGGAAATACAAAGGGACGTGAACTACAGCCTTGATGACGGTTGATAGAAGTGACCAACTACTTCTTTCGATCGACGATAAAGTCTAACAATCCAAGCAAGGCCTCTCGACTATCATTATGATCAAACGTTTCTAAGATGGTGCGTGCTTTGTGCTTGTAGTCGAGCATGACCCCTTGTGCGTACTCCATACCGCCACTGTCTTTGACCATCTGAATGACCTCGCGTTGGTACTTTTTGTGATTTGATTTGCGCTTGATGATATACTTTATTCGATTCTTCGCTTTGTGATCGACTTTGTTCAACGTGTAGATGAGGGGAAGCGTCATTTTCTTTTCCTTGATATCGATACCCGTGGGCTTCCCAATATTCTGAAATCCATAATCGAAAAGGTCGTCCTTAATCTGAAATGCCATCCCAGCCATGTAGCCAAACTCACGTACTCGATCGACTTGATCCTTATCATCGGTAACACTTGCGGCACCTGAGGTACATGACGCAGCGACTAAGGACGCAGTCTTCTGGCGGATAATGCTGTAGTAGGTCTCCTCGGTGATATCGAGTTTTCGCGCCTTTTCTAACTGAAAGAGCTCTCCTTCACTCATCTCTTTGACCGCATGAGATAAGATATGCAGGAGGTCATAGTGCTGATGCTCTAACGACAACAGGAACCCCTTGCTATAGAGATAGTCTCCGACGAGCACTGCGATCTTATTTTTCCAAAGTGCATTTATCGAAAAGAAGCCACGTCTGAGATCACTGTCATCGACAACATCGTCATGGACCAATGTGGCCGTGTGTAACAACTCGATAATGGAGGCGGCGATGTAGGTCTTGTGGGTTGCTGGAGCGATCAACTTGGCACAGAGGAAGACAAACATGGGTCGCATCTGTTTCCCTTTGCGCTGAATGATATAGTGCATGATCTTATCCAAAAGAGGAACAGAACTGCGCATTGAATCACGAAATGTGCCTTCGAAGCCTTTCAATTCTTCTTGGATAGGACGCTGTAGATCCTTAAGTGAAGCCATAGTAGTTCATCAGATCAAGAACCCGCTGGTCCCAATCGATTTCAGGCACCTAACCCTCAACATGAAGATTAGGTTGTCTAACGATTACTCAGGTCGGACAGTCGTGAACAGTCCATTATTCTGCTCCCAAAGTAGACGATCCTTAATGTTGATATCGCCATTGAGATCATAGTCTTGCAAAAAGTAACCACTGTTAGCTCCATTCATCAACAACCAATAGTTGAGATCTCGCACGTTAATATCAATGTCGGAGGAAAGATCTTCGATCAGTTCCCCATTACCAGCTGCCATCATGTATCCCCCAGAAGCGTTCGTGACTTGCCCGATTCCAAATACGCCCGTAAATGAATTAGCCCCTCTAAAATCCCATGTGAGTACACCATTGACCACAGGTACTGGAGTCTCAGTCATGATCGGTAGATGGTTGCGATGTTCGATCAGGATGAAATATTGATTCGTAGGCCGTTCGTCTAATTGTATAGAAGAAACAAACTCAATATGCCCATCGCTGTACAGGAGTCCCGCTAAGCGGTAGATCTCTTGGTCAGTCACCATGGTCGGTCTAAGGCTAACAAGCACCCAGTCTACTACTTGTGGATCGTAATCGAACAAGCCCTCCTCAGTGAGCGGCTGATCACCTTCTGCTCCTTCGTAGAACCAAGGGGCATCCTCGTAAGGTTGTCCTGCCGGCGTACGAGCACCAAAGAATGTGGCCGGCAACTGCCCGGGTAGATAACCCTCATCGTTAAGATCTGTGCGCATCAGTTGCTGTTTTTCGTCATAGGCTCCCTGTAACCACACTCGGATATCCAGGTCTGTGCCTCCCACAATGGCCCCTGATACCTGACATTCCTCAGCAGGAACCTCTACTATGAGAGATGTGTCGCAGAAGGACTCATTAATTAGGGTCAGGTCATAGTTCCCTGCGGGTAAATCTTCAAATGTGTTGTTCAACTGAAAAGCGCTTCCACTTAGACTGAATCGATAGCCCCTGTTGTCCGCTGGGACAACTGTGATGGCACCATTGAGCAAATCTGGGCATGAAGGAGTAACCACAACAGCAAAGTCATCGCCTATCCCACAGTCAGGATCGTCACAATCACTCAGTCCATCGCCGTCATCATCCAGACCATTGCCACATATTTCAAAGGTGCTCCCTTGCAAAACACATTCAGCCGACTGGGCGCAATCTGGGTCATCACAGTCTACGATACCGTCACCGTCATCATCGATACCATTCGTGCAGTCCTCGACACAACGTGGATCCTCAAGAATAACCTCAGTTGTAGCTACGCATCCAAGTAGATTACGAATGACGACTGTGTATTGACCAGCAGACAAGGAATCGAAGATCGGGCTGGCTTGGAATGGCGCATCCCCAATCTTGTAGGTAAATCCTGTCTCCACTCTGGTCACCTCAATGCGACCACTGCTTGTATCAGGACATTCTGGGTCTATGATGTCAACATCTGCTGAGGTTAATATGAACTGACAATCATCATCATCACAATCTGTCAGGCCGTCCAGATCGTCATCGATACCGTTATTACAGATCTCTGGGCAGGCAGGATCAACTATCGACACCATCTCTGTCGTAGTACATCCTGCTGCCGTTCGTACGACAACCTGATAGGTCCCGCCTGACAAGTTTCGGAATATCGGTGATGTCTGAAATCGAACTCCGTTATCAATGCTATACTGCAATCCATTTACACCACCAGTAGCATTGGTGTAAAACAACCGAACAGCACCATTACCAAGGCGCGGGCAGGCAGGATTCTGAACGATTGTAGGTATAGCCTGAGAAACTCCGCACTCATTATCGTCACAATCCACATCTCCATCGCCGTCATCATCTATGCCATTATTACACACCTCTCGACATGTCTCCTGAGAGACAATGACCGGAACACCAGAGATCTCGCAAGTTGCTACCGTCCGCAACCGAATCTGGTAGACTCCTGGAGTTACCCCGGAGAAAATCGGCTCTGATTGATAGGTTACTCCACCATCGATACTGTATTCGTAGTCTTGGGTGCCCGCAGGAACATCAAATTCCACTTGACCATTGGCATTATTGGGACAAGTTGCATCCTGTTTCGTGACAAAACCCTCGAGGCGCACGCTACTATTAAACATGGTAATACCGCATCCTGGATCGGCGCAATCCACCAAACCATCAGCATCATTGTCTATGCCATCTCCGCACAGTGCAGCTGAGTTCTCTTCTGGAGTACACACTTCGCTAAAAAACTTGCGACAATCATCATCCTCACAATCCACCAAGCCGTCGCGGTCATTGTCGAGTCCATCTTGACATGCCGCCATCGTTGACTCTGCACAAACTATGAACCGTTGACAGGTCTCCTCTTCACAATCTACCAAGCCATCTCTATCATTATCGATACCGTCCAAACAGGTGTATGCTGTCGTCTCAAAGCACTGGATTGATTCAAAACAACTGCTGTCGGCACAATCGATTAGACCATCACCATCATTATCAACGCCATCATCGCACTTCTCTTCCTTTTCGAAGCAGCGCTTAAAGGCAAAGCAGTCTGGATCAAAACAGTCAACTAAACCGTCTTCGTCATTATCATACAGATCATTACATGCGATTAGGGTGTTCTCTTGACAGTTGACCAAAGTGATACAATCAGGGTCATCACAATCCACCAAGCCATCCTCATCATTATCGATGCCGTCACTACAGAGGTTAATCGAATTCTCAAAAGGCATACACATCATGTCATCCTCCGGCAAGACCACAAACACACGGCCTGGATAATCGAAGTCAGCACAGATACCATGATCCATTATACAGTTAGTAATGACGAACAGCTCGGATTCGCCCCTTGTGATCAGTCCGAGATCCAAGAAGTCAGGGCTGCTGCGAGAATTGACTTCGGCGATAAGGGTATGAATACGATAGATGCCAGGATCTTGCACGACGAACGTGCGAGCTCCGATACTAAAGTCGATTACCGTCAGTGTCTCATCGGTCAAGACAAACACCTCCTCAAAGCGAGATGGAAAGAACACTCCAATGTTACGCTCGGTCGGCAAGAATGCTCGGCCACGATCTATGCATATCTCTTCATGGGCCTGAGGGCGTCCAGCGTTGGCATCACATGGATCGCAAAACCGCACATCCACACGGACTGTATCGATGTTGGTGCACATATCTCCATCCGTGATAGTCACCGTGTAGTCGGTACTCACATTCGGAGAGACATTGATGAATTCGCTGGTACTACCTGTACTCCACTCATATGTGTATGGTATCCGTCCAACCGACCCGACAGCGGTAAGCGTTGCAGCTTCGCCGAGGTTACCACAGATGCTTTGATCCACACCTGCATCAACCTGGACCCTTGGTACAGAGTCACAATCCACGGCACAGTCTGCTACAATGACAGTTACATCGTCCGTCGCAGTACAGCCGTTAGCATCGGTTATCGTCACGAAATAGGTCATATCGATAGTGGGCTGTACGACCTTGACAGGACCTGACCCGAGGCTATCGCTCCACTGGTAGCTGTATGGCTCAGCACCTATGCTCCCTACGGCACTCAGCGTAGCCAGTTCTCCGAGGTTTCCGCAGATAATGGCCGTATCACCAGCGTCCACCATGACTGGTGGAACAACCCCGATACCACAGTTCACACAGTCCAAAACATCTGAAGCAACGAGGTTGCCCGGGGTTGAGAATTCAATTGGAATATACTTTCGAGGTAAGTCACAGCCATCCACCGAGTTTACACATTCAGTCTGCGAAAGGGGGCTATTGTACTCGCCTCCCGGTGAAGCATAGATGCCTAAGATGTTAGCGGCTGCTTGCTGCGATATCCCTACAACAGTGACCTGAGCACCTATATCTTGTTTAAGCCGATTCACATTAGTTAGTGGCAAGATGACCGAACATGCAGGGCCTGTACATACTGGACTCCCGCTAAAAGCATCGGTGAGGATAACGACGGAGAGGTTATGACCAGGACGAATGTCCAAACTCCGGTTGCCAAAGAAAAAGAGTAGGTCTCCGATAGCGTTGTTGAGATCATCACCACCGGCACCACCGAGGCAGATGTTTGGATTCGTTGGACTACGCTGTGTACAGAACTGGCGGTTAACAGTCGTGATAGGGTTGGTACTCAGCGGATATTCGATAGTAGTTGACTTACCCTCTATACCTCCATAATGAACTACCGACTGCCGCGAGAACGGGCATAGTATCGATATCGAATCAATCGTACTAAGGATGATAGACTCTAATGACGCGTACTCGCTATCATCTATACTGCCGGAGTTATCAACTAAGAAAATGACATCAGTAAAAGTGGTGTCATTCTGACACGACTGACCGAATGAAGTCAGATGTATACACAAACAGATTCCGATCCACAGCCAAGAGTCTCGTACGCACATGGGTTGTAATTAAAGAGATCGCTACAATGGTCGCTCCGACTACTGCTATGCAGTAGAAACAAAGGGACATTCAGAGTTCAGCTCGGGTTAGCTCTAAGTACTGTTGGGATAAGGAACGGTCAAAGGTACTTTTGGTAAACATATTATACAAATACGCAATATGTTTTTTAATCATTATCAAGCGTTAAACCACATTCGCCTATAAAAAGACACCCTCCTGAACCGACAGCGTGACCGCGCTCTATGGTGTAGAAAGGACGTACCTTTCGTCAACGAAATAGAGGTATCCATGTCACTACGAATAGCGCTGGCACAACTCAATTATCACATTGGCAACTTCGAAGGTAATCTGGCTAAGATCTTAGCACACATCGACAAGGCCAGAGCTGCAGGCGCCGATATCGTCTGTTTTGGTGAGTTTGCCATATGCGGATATCCGCCTCGTGATTTTTTAGAGTTTAGTGACTTCATGCGCCGATGCGAGGAGAGTATGGAAGTCATCTGTGAGGCTTCGTCGGGCATCGCCGTCGCCATCGGTGCGCCGACCATCAATCCAGTTCCAGAGGGCAAGGATCTATTTAATTCGGCATATTTCATGGCTGATCAGAAGGTCCTACATATCCAGCACAAAGGACTCCTCCCGACGTATGACATCTTCGATGACTATCGTTACTTCGAACCAGCGACCGAGTATAATGTCGTCGAGTTCAAGGGGCATCGCATAGCACTCAGTGTATGCGAAGACATCTGGAACCTTCCTTACCGTAGAGAGGGCATCAATGCTGAGGAGCTCGAGTTATCCAACGATAATCCACTCTATACCTTCTGTCCATTGGATCGTATGATGGACCAACATCCGGATCTGATCCTCAATCTATCTGCCTCACCATTTAATTACGATCATGCCGAGCACCGGCTGGGTATCGTGAAAGCTAACGTCCTTAGATACGGTATCCCTATGTTCTACGTGAATCACGTAGGCGCTCAGACGGAGGTCATCTTTGATGGCGGCTCGATTGCCATGAGTCCTAATGGCATCATCTTCGATGAAATGGTCTATTTCAAAGAAGACATGCAGATCTACGAGCTGGCGGATGTCATCGCTGGAAGCCAGAGCAAGGAGCAACCCAAGGATAAAACCCTTGAGATCCATGACGCTCTCGTACTGGGTCTATCAGATTACTTTGGAAAACTTGGATTCAGCAAATGCATTCTGGGCCTATCTGGCGGGATAGACTCTGCAGTCACAACAGTCATTGCAACGAGGGCACTGGGAGCCGACAATGTGCGTGTCCTCCTGATGCCATCAGAGTTCAGCTCTGACCACTCTGTTACCGATTCAATCGAATTGGCCAATAATCTGGGCATCCAGTATGATATCATCAACATCCAGGATATCTATCAGCAGTACCTAACTACGCTGGCTCCGCTTTTTGAGAATCGACCATTCAACATCGCCGAAGAAAATCTACAAGCACGCGCACGCGGTATGCTTCTCATGGCCATGTCAAATAAATTCGGAAACATCGTCCTCAATACCTCCAACAAAAGTGAAGCGGCCGTAGGCTATGGAACTCTCTATGGAGACATGTGCGGAGGTCTCTCTGTCCTGGGTGATGTCTATAAAACCGAAGTCTACCAGCTGGCTCGCTATATCAATAAGGACCATGAGGTCATACCTGAACATATCATCACCAAACCCCCCTCCGCTGAACTTCGCCCAGATCAGAAAGACTCAGACAGTCTGCCAGACTACGATATGCTGGATACGATCCTCTTCCAGTATATCGAAAAGCGCAAAGGGCCGCAGGAGATCATCGACATGGGCTACGAAGAAAAACTGGTCCGACGAATCCTACGCCTTGTCAACATCAACGAATTCAAGCGCTATCAGACAGCACCAGCACTTCGTGTGTCTGCCAAAGCATTTGGCCAAGGTCGGCGAATGCCCATCGTAGGTAAATACCTGAATTAGCGCGATGGTGGTATCGATGGGCGTACCTCGATCTTACTTGGCAGCGTCCGTGCCGGCATCTCAAGAAGGTCGACAACCATCTTGCCGATATCCTCAGGTTGTATCTTCCAGGCGTCTTCGTCCGTCGGCACATGGCCATTAAAGTACGTCGCGACTGAGCCAGGCATGATCGTAGAAACCTTAATCCCATACTTCCTAAGGTCGAGCATGATGGCTTGTGTGAATCCCACTAAGCCAAACTTACTGGCATTATAAGCTGCGCCACGAGCAAAGAAATTAGTGCCAGCCAGACTGGCAATGCTGAGATAGTATCCCTTGGATTTCTTGAGTTCTTCAACGGATGCCTTGATGGTGTAAAAGGCACCTGTAAGGTTGATGTCGATTACATCATTCCATTGATCGAGCGTCATCTCGTCGATGGGAGCAAACTTTCCGATGCCGGCATTCGCGATCACCACATCGAGCCGTCCCCACTTCTCTATTGTTTTTTGTACTGCTTCTACTTGTTCTTCATACAGTCGGGCGTCAGATCTAACACCCAAACTCTGCTCAGGATAGGACTCGTTAAGCCTACTTACGACACTATTTAGTTCTCCTTGATTCCTACTTGTGAGAGCCACTTTTCCTCCTTTGGCCAAAATCGATTCTGCTATACTGAGTCCAATACCTTTAGATCCTCCAGTGATGAGGGCTACTTTTCCTTGGATGTCCATGCTGTTTGGTTTTGATTGTCTGTTGAGGACATTTGCTTTCATGGTGTTGTTCACGAATAGTGCCCTTGTCCATCACTCCACTCCTTGAATCTCTTCTTTAATTGGACTTTTGGGTCACCCACAAACGACCAAAGATGTTCGTGGCTCACAGACTGAGCTACTCACTAAGTCCTTCCTCTAAGCTCGACAGTCGTCTCAGGATGTCACCATTCTGCTTTCTCAACTTCTCGTTCTCCTCCACAAGTGCTTGGATGGCGGCGATTAAGACCCCATCAGCATCGACCGTGGCGATGGTCGTGTCTCCCTGTCCAAGACCAAAAGCGGCATAAAAGTCCTGAGCCATTGGTCCGATGTGTCGTTCTGACGTACCGATGTATTGCCACTCGGATAAGGATAGGGTTGATAGTTTATACAGGATGTCTTGTGGATTGATTGGCTCGAACTCTTCTTTGAGATGAACATCAGAAGATCCGTTAAATGTACCTGTGATACCGTTTGTAACATTGAGTGAGCCATTGATACGGACCAAATTGTTGTTGAACTCTCCATAAATCAGAGGAGAGTTGGAGACATTATTATCGATGTAGAGGCGATCGGATATGTTTCCAGCTTGTGAGGTTGGTCCGGCATTGGCACCGAGGATGACATTGCCGCTACCCTTGACATGGATGCCTGATTCGGTTCCAAGAAAGACATTGCTATTGCCGGTCGTATTCGCTTTACCAGCCTCATCACCTAAGGCTACATTTTCTAAACCCTCGGTATTACTCAGGCCTGCTTCATGACCGATGAACGTGTTGAAGTTGCCCTTGGTGGTCGAGCCACCAGCACTTTTTCCTACAAATACACTTTTGTCTGCCTCAGTAACATTCGCTCCTGCAAGGTGTCCGACGATGGTATTGTCATCGCCCGTAGAATTGTCAAATCCTGCTTGAAAACCAATCAGCACATTTCGCGAGGCCGTCAAAGACATTGGACTGCCAAAGGCGCCAACGATGGTATTCTCTTCGCCGATCGTGTTAAATCGTCCAGACTGTGTTCCGATAAATGTGTTGCGTCCACCTGAGACCGTTTTTAGACCTGCTTCCTGACCCATAAAGGTGTTGCTGGACCCTGAGGTATTCTCTCGTCCTGCCGCTCGTCCAAAGAAACTGTTGTTAGTACCAGCCTGATTTTCCTTGCCCGCCTCGGCTCCAAAAAAGCTATTGTTTGAAGCATCGTTCGACATGCCAGCATCGGTTCCAAAGAAACTGTTCGAGGATCCGTCATTAAACTGGCCAGCACCTTTCCCAACGAAGGTGTTGTTACTCTCAATCGTGCTGAACTGCCCCGCGGATCGTCCAAAAAAGGTGTTGTTGGAACCAGTTGTGATGTCTCGGCCAGATCGATATCCAACAAAGGTGTTAGAACGACCAGCTGTGAGGTTCTGATCCATTCCGGCAGCCACTCCCAGAAATAGAGATGTCTGATCTCCTTGTGGATATACCTCCACGTAGCCTTCCAAGGTGGTAGTCTGACAGAATATCCAACTGGAAACACACAGAAGCAGAAGGGTAGCAATTGGTCGTGGCATGACTATAGTATTTCGTTTGTTGACCAATCTCGTCGACGTAATCGTCTTGCACAATACCAGAATCAGGGGAAATTCTTCGAATCTAACTCCATTTCAGTAGGGCAAATACAGATTATCAAACGCACACATGCAGTTGGACATTAATTCGTATATGTCTGATTATCAGTTGCTTATACTTCTGTCCACCTTTTGTCCACCCTCGATATTCGTGTGTAGGCTTCACTCAGATGCACATTGCAGTCATTGTTTCACATCAACTCAATGTCATGCAAGCTGCCGTCTCCTATGTCACCAAACTCATTGACCTCATCTCGCCGCGAGAGCGTGAGGTCTTAGAACTGCTTAGTCAGGGTCAGTCCTCGGCCGAGATCGCATCAACACTCTTCTTGAGTCCATATACGGTCAATGATCATCGTAAGGCTTTGCTCTGGAAGCTCGACGCCAAGAATGTCGCCCAAATGATCCGTCGAGGATTTGAACTCCAATTATTACAAACTTCTACAACTGCACTATCATGAAATACTTACTCCTATTTCCACTCCTGATCCTCTGCGGAAACAGCCTGCAAGGCCAGGTCACGAATGATAATCGCTACAATCTCTTCGTCCAAGTCGTCGGCACCAAGTACAATCCCGACAATCAAAATGGAACTAACTACGTCACCTTTTTGATCGATGCGGCTGTCGATAACAACAATACATCCGATTGGCTACACAATACATCAACCGGTTCTGGTTATAGCCATTCGATCACATGGAACTACGACACCCCTGAAACTCGAACAGATACCAAATTCTATAAGACCATCCTAAATGCTACAAATGCCGCTGACTTCGAATACGATGTCAGCTTCATGGCATTTGAAAATGATTGTGGTAGCCGAACTACTTTCGATGAATGCTGTGGCTTCCTTTGTCTTGGAGGTGCGGACCTCAATCGCAGCAACTATCGCAGCTTTTGGAATACCAAGTATCAAAACGAAACAGGTCAATTCTACTATCGCTGGATCAACTCTAATCAGTCGAAGCAAATACGACTTCGTCATGCGTGGCGCTACTACAATGGAGAGTCCCGATTACGGCCACTTACATTCGGCCAAGTTCCTGATAACCAATGGCGCTATCATACTAACTATAATCGTCGCAACCCATCAGGAGCCAGTTCTCGCCTCGGCTACTATAATAACTGGGTCAATAGCGCTCATCCTGATCTTAGCGAGTCGCCAGATGTGACCTACACATTCTCTATAGCATCCACAAGACAAGTCACGATCAAAACGACAAGTAGCACCACCAACTACGACACGCGTCTTCATCTGGCGCGTAAAACAGGAAATGGAAATGACGATTGGGAGTTGATCTCTTCTTCAGGGGATCTTTCATCAACGAACAACAAATCATTCATCCAAGAAGTATTAGAGGCTGGCACCTATTATGTGGTTGTAGAAGGAGATGGCAATGCACAAGGAAGATTCAGACTTGCCTTGTTTTCGCAAGTACCATCCTTTGCAGCTGGTTCAATCACTCATCCTGAGCCTTGGGTAAGGGATGGATGTACCCTGACGCGACCTATCGAGTCTGTAGTTCCGGCATCGACTCCATTTGGCACTCTAAATCTGCAGTGGCAAAGGCGTCCTGGGGGAGCATCGACTTGGACTGACATCGCTGGGGCGACATCTATAGAACTCACAGGAGCTGAAGCAGGGGCGATTAGTTCCGACATGGACTATCGTCGCCGAGCTACTGTAGGTACTGATATCAAGTACTCCAACATCGTATCCATACATGCTGTGCCCGAGAGCAGAATAAACGGATCCATCTCTGGCCGTGTACAGGGGAAGAATGGTAATGGAGTGGTACCAGGAGTAACCGTCTATGCCATCGCTAATCCACCAGTACATGGCGAATGTCCTGATATCGCTTACTCTGGGGTGACCAACTCTAATGGACAATTCGTCATCTCCGATATGTACTATGGGGTAGATACTGCTAACACTATCTACTCCTTGGTGGCAAAATTCGAAGATCACAAGTTCGATCCTGACACCCTTGTCTTACCAGGGGAGATGAAGTCAACCTTTAGGAACTTCGTTGATCAGATCATCCTGGACACCACAACCATCTTCATCAACGGCACCATCACCCAGACTGACGCAACTTCCATCGGTCAGACCACATGCTCGTCGGAGGGAATCAACTTTTACTTACAGAGAGAGAGTGATCCTCCCATCTTCCAGGCAGAGATTACTGATGAGAATGGCAACTTTGGGATTCCACTTCCATCAGTGGGAGACTACACGATCATCCCAGACTTCCGAGAGCACCCAGATAGCATGAACCATCGATTCGATAAGATGGACTCGAGCTTTACCAATGTGGTAGATGATATAGATAACGCCGACTTCGAGAATCTGGAGCGGCATACCCTAAGCGGTGCATTACATGCCTGTGGAGACTACCGATTTGCTGGGGCTAAGCTTCTCATAGAAGATGATCCAGGTTGTTTTCGATTTATCATCGAGACAGATGCCAATGGAAACTTTTCGAAAGAGCTTCCCGCCCGACCCTATCTCGTTTCTTTCCTGGACACCGCCAAATATCTTGAAGATGGCTATCTGGCCGAAGACCTCATAGCTTACTTCAATCAACCTGTAGAAGTCGATCTCTCTTGGGATGATGCATTACTTGATCTAAACTACCGACAAGAACCAGTCATCGAGTATACTGGTCTGAGCACGAATGCCTGCGGTGATATCATCCTCGAACAAGGACAGGCTGTTAGCGTCATCTTTGATATCACTGAGTCCAATACAGAAGGTTGTGTGATGGACACGGGAGTACTCGTGATCAATGACATGATCTCGGATCGAGACCAACTGGAACTACCCATCAGTAATGGACGAGTGGAGTACACCCTCATCCCTGGTGAGCCAAACTTCAGTGGAGATTTTACCAAAACAATGACTGTCGAGGCACGTCACATCGAGCGACCAGAACTCCGCAAGGTGATGACCGTCGATGTGATCGTCGAAGGATTCAAACAACGCGAGGCGTCATTCACTACAGTATCGCCACAGATTCCATTGATCATCTTACGTGATCCACCTGGTGATATGAGTTATGCCTACCTAAATGAACAAGAGACAACTGAAATCGCAAGCGAATTCTTCACGAGAAAAGGTGGAACAGTCTCGGTGTGGCAAAAAGCCAAGGTTGGCGCCAAATTCGAGGCAGGCTTTCTTGGATTCTCCACAGAATCACACTTCTGGGGATCTATCGAAAACGAACTCTCACTGACAGCCACCAACTCGGCCACTACAGAAGCCGTGATGAGCATAACCACGGGTCGCAACTTCAAGACTTCTGCACAACAAGACATAAGTGGTATCGGGTCCAATGCAGATCTCTATGTAGGCGCAGCCATGAATCTCGTCTATGCAAAAGCAGATATCATCGAGTACAATCGAGACAGCTGCAAGGCTATCAAAAGTATCGATCTCATCATGGGAAATGACGGCCTGCAGACGCAATTCGTTTATGATGAGTCGACTCTCAAACAATCAATAATCCCAAGTCTGGAAAGTCTCAGAGATCTACAAACCGAACAGTCTGAGATCGACTACTATCAGAACCAGATCGATGTCTGGAATCAAACTATCGCCCAAAATGAATATCTCAAGTCGATCGCAACCCGTCCCGACCACTATCCTCCGAATATCAGCTGGGACGGCGGCGGTTCAGAGCAAGAGTATTTCACAACCTCGACTAATTCGAGCCGCCTTTCCTTAGAATTTAGCGTAGAAATCGAGCGTAGTCTTGCTGCAGAAGTAGGGGTTGAAGTAGGTGGTGTCGGACGATCAGGAGGAGTCAACACCTCTCTCCGAGTTGAGCTCGGTGGTAGCGCTTCGGTGCAAAACTCACAAGCTCGAACCACTGGATTCGTGCTTCAAGATGACGATGATCTCGACAGATACAATACCATCGTTAAAGAGTGCCCTGTATACGGTACACCCGTATTCGAAGACGCTACATCGATCACGAGCTGCCCATATATCGATGGTTCATCAGGTTTGGATGGTCCTCAGCTCAGCGTCGTCGGGACTTCGATTATCAATAGTATTCCTCCAGATGGTGCTGGTGTATTCACCCTTCGTGTGGCTAATCAGAGTCCAGACGAAAAGACGCGTTCTTACCTCATCGACATCGTATCCAGTCAGGGCGCATCCATTTCCACTGATGGCAATAATGTCTTTCCGATCCGCATCCAAAACTTGCCATATGGAGCTACGAGAGACAGGCAAATAGCTGTTCGTCGTGGTATTGATCCTTCATTATTCGCTTACGAAGGGATCGAGTTCATCGTCTACCCTGAGGCGTGCAGCGACCAGTCCGAGGATGTTACGGACCTCACCTCCGTAACTGCTTACTTCAGTACCTCCTGTGATAGGATATCGATGATGGAGCCACAAGACAATTGGATATCTAATGTTGCTTCGGCAGATGTTCGGCGTGTACACCTCACTGATTATGACATCAACAACCTCGACAATGTCATCATCCAGTATACACAGCAAGGACTAAACTCGTGGAACACAGCTGTCCAAGTAGCTGCAGACCAGCTTAATACTGACCCAAGTGCCGGAACTTTTGTGGATTGGGACATAAGTAATGTAGCTGATGGGTCCTATGAGATCCGACTGAAGATTGTCTGTGGAGCTGGAACTACCTTCACTAAGCGTGTAGGCGGTGTAATTGATCGAGTTGCCCCAGTGGTATTTGGAATACCAGAGCCTGTCGACGATCTGTACGACATCACGGCTAATGATAAGATTGGAGTCACCTTTGAAGAATCTATCGCATGCGCCGGAGCGTCAGCTATTATCACTGATCTGGATACGGCAGAGGAATATGCTGCTAACCTGAGTTGCTCTGGACCTGAACTGCAAGTAGTGCCAGTCCTACAACTTCAAACTGGTGCATATCGAGTTGTTGTCACCGGTATTAGTGACATGGCAGCTAATGTGAGGGATTCCTATAGTTGGGTGTTTTTGGTAGGAGATTATACGTTCGACCCTGACTGCAGCCCCGTCCTGATCTCAAATAACAATGAGGATCAGAATGCTATTAGTGCCTCTGTCTATCGCGCCATCGAGATTAGTTCCAATGGCATGATCGGTAGCGGATCAGATGTAGGGTATAAGGCAGAAGAAAGCATCACCTTAGAACCTGGCTTCTCAGTTGCTGAGTCCGGAGGACTGGAGGCAAGTATCGAAGATTGTGATGAGTAGGGTTATCCGAATTCACCACAATGCAAGAACCGGATAAGATGATCAATCGACTTTTAAAACAGCAAGCAGAGATGATGGCACGTCGCAACGAGCGGTTTGCCATCATCTTGGATGAATTGGAAGTGCTATCAACTACCGTAGAACTTCAGTTTACGACGATTCTCGATCGAATCAGACGATATCAACAAAAGGAGCAATAGTTTTAGAAGTAACCCTATCCCAATGAGAAACACTGGCCTCTTACTTCTATGCATCTCTTGGATGACAACTATGCTAAGCTCACAATCAACGCGCTTAGACAGTCTCCAGGCTAAATTAGCAACTACCACGGATGACAGGGAGCGAGCTATAGTCTTACATGAGCTGTTTGATATGTATGTCTACAGTGCTCCGGATACTGCGTTGCAATTAGTCGAGGAAGCATTTGCCATAACGGCTGAGCTCGGCGAGATAGCTATACACACCGCGAGTCAGTTTCAGATGGGACATGCACTATATGTCACCGGAAATTTGGACCGATTTAAGGATCATCAGTTAGCCTTTATCAACTACCTCAAAGAGACAGACCAGGAGCATGATATTGCTCCTGCCTATCGCAACCTGGCCAAAGTGGGTGAATCTCGAGGCCAGCCTGATTCGTCACTGCTCTACATCGATCTTTGCCTTGAATATTTGGCCTCGTATCCTGATTCAGTCACCCTCGGGGACGTTCATATCTCCAAATGCATGGCCTATTTGAATAAGGGCTTTTATGCATTCGCTACTGAAGAAATCCTGACCGCTATACGTATCGCAGAACAGATCAATCGGCCTGATAAGGAAGCGTATGCCCACCTCAACGCTGGCAATGTATTCACTCAAGTAAACAGAGATAGCGCAGCGATCTATCACTATTCAGAGGCTCTGGACTTCTTCAGAAAGGATAACAATCTCATAGGTCAATCACATGTCCTCAACAATCTGGGACAGCTCTATCGATCCGCAGAACGCTGGGATGAAGCGATCACCGCTCATGAAGAGTCCATCGCCCTCGCAGAGAAGGTGAACCACAGATATAATCAGCTCGCCAACAATATGAACCTGGTCAAGCTCTACTACGCAAAAGACGAGTATGAGCGCGCACGTCCTCATGTTAGCTCTACCCTCGACATTTCCAGGGAAATCAACCATGTCTTTGCAGAAGCGGCTATGCTCAGATTCGAAAGTCGATTCGCTATACGGCGTGGGGATCTCATATCAGCCAAATCGTTCGCTCAGCTGGCCGAACGTCTCGGAGAAGCATACTATGAACCAGTGGAACAGGGAGAGCTATACTACGAGATGGCCGAAATCATGGAGGGTATCAGACAACCAGCCAAAGCATTAGCCTATCTGAAAAAAGGCAACGAAGTCTCAGACAGCCTATACACAATCGAACAAGATCAAAAAGTTGAGGAGCTCAAGCTCATCTACGAAACTGAAAAGAAAGATGCCGCGATTGCCATTCTCAACAAGCAAACAGAACTCGATGCAACACGCAAACGTGCCTTGTGGGGAGGACTGGCCCTCTTAGCACTGCTTAGTGGAGTTTTCATCTACTCGCTTATCCAGCGAAAACGTAAAAAAGAGGCGCTACTTACGGCGGAAAAGATGATCGAAGTCGAAAAACGAAAGTCTACCGAACGCGAACTTGAATTCAAACAAAAGGAACTCACTGCCAAAGTGCTCCAATTGGCTCGAAAAAATGAATTCCTCTCGTCTCTCGAAACCGAAATAGTTGATCTAAAATCTTCAGTCGACAGCACCGTGAGCAAGACAACTCAACGCATCAGTCGTATGATCAATCGCGATGCCGATGATGATGGTGAATGGGAACAATTCGGTCGTGAGTTTAGTAGTGTACACCAAGATTTTTTGGATCGATTGAAAAGCAGGTTTGGGACTTTTTCAAAAAGTGAAATGCGCC
>JBCBIX010000027.1:0-28883 GCA_038523965.1 Bacteroidota bacterium | reverse complement strand
GTGAATTGCGCCAAGAACGTGACAAGCTTGAAAGAGATTTTGAATTGCGTGAAAAACGTTTAGAAAAGTCAAAAGAAACATACAGAGACATTACACAAGAGACAAGTAGTTTATAAAAGTGCAATTACGTATTCAAAAATATGAGGACAAGTTAAGGTGTGTCATGGTTGCTGTCTCATCAAAATCACTATGTAAGATCCAACCAATATTTTCTATGCCGGGGATTGTATGTGCTTCTGTATAGAGTTCATCTTTTTTCTTGAAGAATCCATAATCTTTGACATCTATATCCATCTGATCTTGTACGAAGGCATTCCACGCTCCCTTGGCGTCGTCCTTCTTGGCCTTCATGATGACCTCTAAACTTGTGACTGTGCCATCCTTGACACTATGCTCTTTCTCTGATATGGTAAAGTATTGGCCCACGGAGATTGTGGCAGTCATGAGCGCTGTTAAAATGGTGATTAAATATTTCATGTATTTATATATTTTTAAATTAATTAATAATTGAGGTGTCGAAAAGCCTCAGGATGTTACTCCTGAGGCACAAACAAACACCAACATCATCTGATTGATGAAGAGCCTTTTATGATGACTCGTTGGTTCATCTTTCTTTGCTCTTGAATCTTAGCCGATACCATCTGTGCACTTTCTGATGATCGTGAAAATCCCAACTCGTGATACCTTCCTAATCTTTGCAAGCGCAGCGGAAATTTGACCAATAATTTTCTCTTGTATCTCACTGGCTGCTATTATGCTTCAACCTTTTCGATTGTTTCACGGACTGGAGACAACCATGCGTCGAGCATCCATGAGCTTTTCTCAGTGGCTTCTAATTTACTTCCAATTAGATCAATAGTTCCTTCATCATTCTCGGCTGCAGCTTGAGATAGCACCTCTCTCATCGATTTGATAAGTTCAATTTGATTATGCAAAATGATAGAAACCATATCTCTGTCAAAAACACGTGTGCCAGCCTCATCAATCGTACTCAAATTTAAATACTGACTGAGAGTGCTAATAGGTCTAAATCGTAATGTCAATACCCGCTCCGCAATATCATCGATATCGGTCTTTGCTTGATTGTATAAATCTTCAAATTTGTTGTGCAGGTCAAAGAAGTGAACTCCACTTACATTCCAATGAAAGTTTCTCAAATTTTGATAATACACCTGATAGTCACACAACAATTTATTTAATGCTGAAACTACTGGTGATGCGTCTGATCTGCTAATTCCTAAATAATCCATATGTGTTGCTTGTTTTATAGTGGGACTATGCAAGCATCACATAAGTTCGATCCTATGGATTTTTTATTGCTCTAACACATACCACTCGATAGCTTCAGCATCCAGTGGACTACGACGTCCCATGTCTTTTGGAGCATAATGAGTAGCGAGATAATCCAAGACTTTGGGCTCTGCTGTTCCGAGATCTGGCAGACCCTGGGTGGCCTGCATCCACCTGATCATGTCTTGCCAACCTTCTCGAGTTGCACGATTCTGGATGATCAGTTGCGACGAATGACATGAAGTGCACACCGCTCTGACCAACTCGAAGTTCTCGTCATAGGCCAACCCTGTCGCTAAGTGGACACCACCTTCGACTATACTGTAGTCAGGAGCTGTATCAATTTGGGGAGGCACCTTTTCAGTCTGACAAGCCAAGATGAACACCAAGCAGATATAGGTCCAATTTGATCTCATGAAACTCTAATGGCTATACGATGGCAGGCATTATTTAAGTAGCCTTTGGGGTTCCAACCAGGAACTAACATGGGCTGCGATCTTCCTGAGGCATCAGTCGCACGTGCCCAGACCTCGTAGTATCCTGCTTTTGGGAAGGTTACCTCTGCGCTAAACTGTTGCCAAGCATGTCTATTCTTAGGCAATGAAAGTTGGCATCGAGACCAGGTAGTCCCAAAATCAATGCTGTATTCGACCATAGAAACCCGATCAGTACCGCACCAAGCATGACCTCCTATGGACATGATATTGTCGGACTTTATCATGGCTCCCGTCTTGGGAGACGTGATGAGCGACTTGACCGGCATTCCTTCGATAATGCACATATCATCATCTACCACCTTAGCTCCTGGTGGCACAGGATCGCATGGTATTCTATAAGATTGTCCACCCATCTTAGGGCCATCATGGACGCGATCACGGATGACTAACCGATCTATCCATTTTCCCGAACATGATGCAGGCCAACCACCAAAGACAAGACGCAGTGGATATCCATTCAGAAGAGGAAGATCCTCGTCATTCATACTCCAAGCAATTAGGCTTTCGGCTTCCATCGCTTTTGCTATCGGTATACCTCTTGAGATGGGAATTTTATCGACATCACCACTAAGATGACGGTCACGAGCGTAGTAGCCTACATAGACCGCATTCGATTTTACTCCGACATCAGCTAAGACATCACCTAATCGCACGCCCGTCCACTTCGCACAGCCGACAGCTCCGGTCGACCACTGATTTCCTTTGGCTGGAGGATTGAACTCGCTCCTACCGTTACCGCCACATTCTAAAGTGAGGTCATAACTGACAGTTTCAAATTTGGATTTCAATTCTGCAATCGTGTAGACCTTGCGTCGGATCGCAGACTCACCTTCAATCGTAAGTGTCCATTCAGCACTATCCACGTCTTGGGGAGGTATGCCGTTGTTACGGACAAAGAAATGGTCGTTTGGAGTCAATCGATCAGCTAACAGATGTGCTGGCGTCTCGGCATTGATCGGACGATCATTGAGTAAGGTCAGTCCGCTGTGCTTCCCAGGCAATGGATCTTGGCTCCAATTCGTGTCCAGTCCAATAGGTCGATAATTGACAGGTAACCTATCCGAGAAGACCACTTCTGCACCGATCGCCGCTGAGATAAGGCTTGCACAGCCAGACTTTATAAAGTGTCTTCTTGACCAATTATCTCGCGTTGCCATATGGTGATGAAAGATAGGGATGTCGTAGCTTTTTTACTGAGGATCTACGTCAATGGAGACCTGGACAGATTTCCACTTAGGAGTTTGCTTTATCCTATTGCGAGCCTCGATTACAAGGCTCTTCGCCTTACTGATCATTTGATTTTGTTTTTCGACACGCAGATAGATGACTTGTTGATATTTATTTCTAACTCGTATCAATCCTGGATCTGCAGGCCCTTGCAGTCGTGCACCGAGATGGGGTTGAAGCATGGCCTCAAACGTCTTCGCGCACTCCTTCGTCACAGTTAGATCCTTGTGACGGAACCATACCGCGATGAGATAAAATAATGGAGGATAGACAAAAGTCCTTCGTTCTACCAGTTCCCGTGAATAGTATCGATCATAGTTAGCAGTGGTTACCTCTGCCAAGACTGGATGATCGATAGCATAGGCTTGGATGAGGACTTTACCCTGCTTGTTTCGCCTCCCTGCCCGACCTGCGACCTGCATTAACAACTGAAAACTTCGTTCGCTGGCTCTAAAGTTGGGGAAACCCAACAATGCATCCGCATTCATTACTCCGACCAGACTGATATTGTCAAAATCAAAGCCTTTCGTCAGCATTTGAGTCCCAACCAGCACGTCCAACTTTCCGTCTTTGAACGACGTCAGGATCTTCTCTTGTGATCTCTTAGATCGAGTAGTATCGTAGTCAAATCGCGCAACTCTTACTCCCGGAATGAGCTCTTCGATCGATTCTTCAAGTCTTTCAGTCCCTGCACCTAACAAGGATATCTCATGGCTGCCGCAGTTGGGACATACTTGAGGTTTTCGCTGTCGATAACCGCAGTAGTGACACTTGAGATCATTAACCCGCTGGTGGTATGTGAGTGTGATATCACAACTTGGGCACTCGGCAGTCCACCCGCAAGTCTGACATTTGAGAATAGGAGCATATCCACGACGATTCTGAAAAATGATGGTCTGCTCTTTGCGCGCCATGGCTTCTTGGATAGCCGAGATCAAGTTCGTGGAGAACTGTTGCTTCATTCTGCCTTCCTTGTAGGCTTTCTTCAGATCTATAATCTCAATCTGTGGAAGAACAGCAGGACCATATCTCTCGGTAAGTGGTATGTAACCATACTTTCCCGTCTCACAGTTGTATCGACTCTCTAACGACGGAGTGGCACTTCCCAAAACAACTTTGGCTCCTGTCAAGATGGACAGCTTCACAGCACTATCCCGACCATTGTACTTAGGATTAGGACTATCCTGCTTATAAGATCGATCATGCTCCTCATCGACGATAATCAGTTGCAGATCTGAGAAAGGCAAGAACAGGGCTGACCTCGCTCCAATAAAAAGTTTAGAAGCATACAGAGCTGCATTCCAGACTTCGACCCGCTGATGATCATTGACCCTGCTATGATAGACTAATAGTCCTTTTCCAATCTGTGATTCTAATCGTGCCACAATTTGGGCCGTAAGTGCGATCTCGGGCAACATGAGCAGTACTTGCCCTCCATTAGCCAATACTTCTAAAATCAACTCGACGTAGATGCGTGTCTTACCGCTCCCTGTAATTCCATGGAGGAGCGCAACTCGCCCTGATTCGTGAACCTCTTTGACTTGATGCAAGGCCTTATCCTGCGCAGGGCTTAATGGAGATAAACGGAACTCATCAGGCTCCATATCCAGATCGATTCGACTCACCTCTCGTTGGTAGACATGGACAATGCCTTTTTTCTCAAGGGCTTTGATCGCAGCATTATCGACGTCACTAAATTCATACAGCGTCTTGCGAGACACCTCCTTTTGTCTTCTGAGCAGCGCCGCTAAGCCAAGAATAGCCCGAGATTGTTTTTCTGATCTTGTGGTTAGAGCCAAGGCTTGGTCAACTTGGGTACCAAAATGGTCTTCAAATTTCAAAAAGGCCTCCGTACGTGATTTGAATTTGGATTGTAATTCTTCCTTAATTACGACAACCCTTTTAGACATCAGCGATTTGATACTGGGGTACACCGTCTTCTTGTCAAGGATATCTTGAATTTGAGCGATGCTGAGTTCCTGCTGTATGGATAGTGCTTCGATTATAATCGACTCATCCCCTTCGAATGACATCCCCTCAGTCTCTGGAGAGGAGTTGAGGAGTAACTTAGTTTCACTCGTCAGCTTTAGACCAGATGGCAGGGCCACATTCATGACTTCGCCAAGCGTGGCGCAATAATAGTCAGCTACCCAGTTCCAAAAACTGAACTGAACATCGTTAATGATAGGTGCATCATCAATAACGGAAATGATATGCCGCAGTTTGGCAATAGGTCGATTGTGATGGATTTCAATGATGATACCAGAGTACAGTTTGTTCCGCAGGGGTACTTCAACTCGAACACCGAATCGCAATTGAGAGGCCATCCCGACCGGAACACCATAAGTATAGGTCTTGGCGATCGCCAGCGGCAATAGAACCTCGGCAAAAACAGCTTGTTTGGGATCGATCGTCATGGAAGTACGAATCTACGCTCTCCTACTACATCAATTAAATCTACCGAAACTGCTGAACTGATCTCGGCCTGTCTGATACTTGATGTAATCACCAAATGGGCTGGCACTGACTCCGATAAAAAATGAAAAAGTATCCAATTGTGGCTGCCATCCTGCCGACATCTCCCAGCAATGCAACTGACGAAAAATGCGAAATGATGGATAAACGAAATTGCCCCGCTTAAAGTCGTAGGAGATATTATCCACCTGAAGATTCCACTTCTCACTCAGTGGAATACGTCCAGTTCGAATCTGAATACTATTGGCAGTTACTTCGAACTCTCGGGTTAGTCGGTTTGTACCTAATCGGATGTTGTGACTTATGCTGAAGTCCTCAAACCAACTGAAAAGCTCAGGCGGTCCTGTTGACTCACCCCTTGATAGTGACCGATTTCGTTGGGCTCGTTGGAGCGAGGCCTCTCTGCGTGCTGCCTCGGGGTCAGCCTCACCGTCAGTACTGAGATCACGCTGATCCGTTTCAGAATCCGTCGCGATACCTCGAAATACATCTCTGATTTCTTGGAGGGTAAATGCTGTATTGACGGTAAGGTTAAAGGAATTGAACTGGAGCAGTCCACCACCATTATTGATTAGAAACTCGTTTCGTTTAGTCGACCCATCGAGCACATATGGAGTTAGTGATCCTGAGATACTGAGTCGTACTTTTCGATTTAGAAAACTCGCACTGGATGATAGTCGAATGTCACTCCAATTGAGGCTGTCGGCTTGAAAATTATAGTTGCCAGAAATACCAACACGGTCAAATAGTTTGAATTTTTTCTCAGTGCTATCCTTCTTAGACCAGTACTTCCCCTCGAATGTATTGTCAATGGAATAATTCATCGACATTCCGCCCCTGCTAAGTGAGTTACTCTGCCAAAGTCGTTCCCCCGATGGTGCAACAAAGGGATTATAGGATTCCAGATCATTCAAAGGGTCATCTGGGTCTGCGTCGACAAACTTTTCAAATCGATCGGTACCTGGTCGATAGCTGAGACTGATGTTGGGAGTCATTCGATGACGCAGTCCACGCAGCCACCCTTTCTTGAACTGGAGTGTACCGAATACATTCGTGGATATACCAGCGCTAAGATTCAGGTCTCGCAATGGCTCGAAGCCAGTCGCAATCCTCGTCTCGACAGTATCTAAACCCTCATTGTAAAAGCGTTCCTGCGTTTGGAAATACCAAAATTCATCATAGTTGATATTCGTATTGAATGAGAAATACTGAAGTAACTTATAACTGGCCTGAACTCCCATCTCGTGGGATACACCAGCCCTAAATCTATCTAAGGTCTCCTGGGTGAACAGAATGGAGTCTTGGGTAGTGACCGTATTTCGCAATTGCCCGTTGTATTGGAAGTTGATTTTTTCAAACCACTTCTCTTGCGATCCTGATGACCCCTTCTTTTTGAATGGAAAGACTTTTTGCAGTCGCATCTGCATCGTTGGCAGCGTGAAGGTGATGCTCCTTGTCTGGGTGTTTTGACTATGCGATATGCCAGTCGAAAAGTTCAATTTTGGTGTTATGCGATACGCGTAATTAAAATTTGAATTGATCTGACTATTAAGCTGCGATTGTGCATCACTGAAGTTTCGTCGCTGAAAGTCATTAACCGAAAAACGCAATGTTCCACCGACTGTCCGAAACGGGTGGGCCTTCCCATCCTGACGATGTGAGATATTGATGGCATATGAGTTCTGAATATTTGGTTGGAGCGAGTTTGCAGTTTCCAGAAGTTGATGACTGTAGCTGAGATCTACATTCCCATTGTACTTGTATCTCTTGCGATACTTCGTGTTGGTCCGCACTGTCCAGGAGCCACGAGTGTAGATATCTCCGGTCACAGTCAAGTTCATGCGTTCTGAGATCGCAAAATGATATCCCAGCCCACGCATTCCAAGCCCCAGTTGAGCCGTGCTATTGATCGGATCCTGAGGGAAGATGATACCGGATGATGACTGGCCGAACGAAAACAATGGTGCAAAGGCAAATGGAAAAGCAAGCGGAGTTGGAATTCCTCCCAGCTCCATATCCATTGGGCCGATGACAGCCAACTTCTGAGGAATCATCTTGAACTTCGTCGTTCGGATACCCCAGTGTGGATGATCATGCTCGCATGTGGTTATCAGGGCATTCTTGTTGTAGATCACATCATCGATGTGCAAGGCATCGCTCCCTGCTCGCTTAAACTTGGATACAGCGCCGTGGATAAATAGGTTGTCCTGCTGAATTCGAGCACCATGGACTAATCCTTGTTCAGTATTGATATTATACTGGATGCGATCTGCGGATACCTGTTGATCGCCACTAACGAAAAGGGGTTTCGCTCCACCGTCATTGTGATCACGCGCCTCTACCTCACCGGTTATCAAATCCAAAAAGACGTAGTCTGCCGTAACCCTGAACTCCTTGTAACTCAGATAAGCCTCACCAAATAGATGGACCTCCGACCTAACCAGATCAGTGTAGCTACTATCCTTGGAACCATACTCCACAGACTCACCAGGTAGACTTGAGGCTGCTGCATTCGATTGTGCTCTGCCTCTGGCGCTGGGACCATTATTCTGACTCAGCCCGCTACCCGTAAGTCCAGATGGGCGCCGCTGCTGCTGCCCGTATTTCGCGTACAATTCACTCGAGTCGACCTCTACCCCCGTACTATCTGGTACCTCAACAACGAGGCTGTCCTGCTGGGCCCTGGCCAGCAGACTAATCATCATGAGAAGAAATATGTGAATACTACGTATCAAGTCAAGCGCTGAATACTCGCAATAACGGCAGATCTAATCCTGATGTGGCCGCATGCTGATGATGGATCTTGTTACCATTACCTTAATCTAATGCAAAGATGAGGCCCGAATCTGCACCACCAAACCCTCCACTAACACGATCAGTAGGTCCGGAGGGTCTTCTTGAAAAGTCATTTAATTTGCCGCTGCAAACGAGTAACACGTATGGGTAGGATATTCGAGGTGCGTAAGGCATCTATGTTCGCACGCTATGATCGCATGGCAAAACAGTTTAGCCGTGTAGGAAAGGAGATTGTCATCGCCGTCAAAGCAGGTGGCCCTGATCCTGATACCAATCCTGCTCTCCGTCGTGCCATGCAGAACGCCAAAGGGGTCAATATGCCAAAAGATCGTGTCGAGGCGGCGATCAAAAGGGCCATGGGCAAAGACACCTCAGACTATGAGGAACTTCTCTACGAAGGTTATGCTCCACACGGAGTCGCCGTACTCATCGAAACTGCTACTGACAACCCCGTACGTACAGTTGCCAAAGTTCGGGCTGTTTTCAACAAGTGCAATGGAAGCCTGGGAACCAATGGCTCGGTAAGTTTCCAATTCAAAAAAATGGGTGTCTTCAAATTAGAACCTGAGGGATTAGATCCAGAGGAATTAGAATTAGAACTTATCGATTACGGCTTGGAGGAGATGGGCGAAGGCACAGACGATGACGGAAATCCACGTCTGGTTATCCGTGTCCCATTCAGTGAGTTCGGTAACATGCAGCGTGGATTAGAAGATAAAAATCTCGAGGCCAAGTCCTCTGGCTCAGAATGGATCCCGTTGAACATGGTTGATCTTGATGGCGACAAAGAAGAAGAAGTCCTCAAGCTCATAGCCAAAATGGAAGAGGAAGAAGATGTACAGACGGTCTTCCATAACCTGGCTTAAGTAAGCCTTGCTTAGAGAAGATTAGAATATTCCATTCAATCTGATTAAGGCGTCCTTCTTGTACTCTGTTTTTAATAAAATTGAGACGTTGTATCGACTTCCTCCCAGTGAAATCATCCTGGTTGGGATATCCTTAAGGGCTCCAAAGATGGCATTCAAATGCTGGCCATCATCGTACAGTGAATTACCAACGATACAGATGATGCTATAGCCTCCTGTGGCTTGCACTTCACCCAGATCACTCAGTGCCATGGTGATGTCATCGAGTCGAGAGATATCATCGATGGTCACAGATACTGCCACCTCGGAGGTCGTAATCATATCAACAGGAGTCTCATGATCTTCGAATACTTGGAATACCTTCCTCAAGAATCCGTATGCCATTAGCATGCGATGGGAGTAGATCTTGATCGCAGTGATACCATCCTTGGCAGCGATAGCTGTGATCGCGCGCTGGCTGGTCTGATCACTAATCAAAGTACCCGGGGCATTTGGGTTCATCGTATGCTTGAGTCGGAGTGGAACTTGCATTCTCTCTGCGGGGAGCACGCACGTGGGATGCAGGATCTTCGCGCCAAAGTAGGCCAACTCTGCAGCCTCGCGATAGGACATCTGCCTTATCGGTGCGGTGTCGTCTACTAACCGTGGATCATTGTTATGCACCCCGTCGATATCGGTCCAGATCTGTATCTCCTTAGCTTGTATCGCCGCTCCAATGATTGTAGCCGTGTAGTCACTACCACCTCGTTGCAGATTGTCAATATGTCCTTGATGATCTCTACAGATGTAGCCCTGGGTGATGAAAATGGAAACAGACGGTTTGGCCTTTATGGCTGCTGCTAATAGTTTCTGAGTTAACGGAATGTCAGGCTCATGTCCTTCATCAATGCGCATGAAATCGAGGGCAGGAAGTAGCTCAGACGCATGACCTTCAGATTGGCATAATAGATGAAAGAGTTGAGTAGATAGTAATTCTCCTACAGCCAGATTAGCTTTTTCAATCTGTTCGGTCAGTGGTTGATGTAGACAAGATGATAATTGTGAAAATGTATCTTCCACCACCCTATCGGCAGCGTTTCCGATTTTTTCTAAAAACCCAATCTCTCGAATGACTCGATTATATCGCTCTCGAAGCAACTCCAAGTGTGCCGATGCACCTGTTAGGTCAGATCGCAGTAAGTCGTTGTAAGTCACTAAATCATTAGTTGTGCCGCTCATGGCACTCAGGACAACTATTTTTGAGTCGGGAGTTGAAGTAACAATCGAAAGTACGTCTCGCATACGAGCCGCTGTGCCCACGGAGGTTCCTCCATACTTCTGTACGATCATGGCTTTCTAATTGGCGAACTCCAAAAGTAGCCCTACTTGGAGGTCTTGATTCTTGGCCTTGTTTAATCGTTACATTATTCACACTTTGTGTTCATAACCTAACATTCTGTTGTGTATACAGTAAGTCAAGCGGTCTCATACTTGATCAAAAAGTCGCCTTTTATCCAGGAGACCCTCTCACAAGGATTAATGAACACCTCTGCGCTCGCCAGATATCTTCAAGACGAGGTCAACGAACTCACCGAACGTGAGGTACAGGAAGGGGCTATCCAGATGGCGATAAAGAGGATGCCCATCACCGAGCAGTTAACGCTGGATAAGTCACTTTCTTCCTTCATGAGACAGCTGGGGGACATTATTGTACGCTCTGACCTGGTCGAATTCTCATATCGAGTGAGCCCTACCCTGCTTTCTAAGCAGGCCGAGTTACTGCAGATTATTGATGAGCGTGAGAAGTATTTCTATTCTTTTTGTAAAGGAGTCCACGAGACAACCATCATCGTAAGCCAGGCACTAATCGAACAAGTGAAGCAAATCTTTGCTGGCGAGGATCAACTTATCAAACGCTCCGGCCTCGCAGCAGTCTCCGTGATGTTACCGACCGTTAATCTGGACACCTACGGGGTGTACTACTCTATCCTTAAGCGAATAGCCTGGCAAGGGATCAATCTCATCGAAGTTGTTTCGACATCGCACGAGATTACACTCATTGTGAGCAAGAGTGATGTGGATCAGGTATTCTCCCTGATTATGGATATGAAGCGTTGAGCACGTCGTATCTAAAATCCTATACGCCCGCGTTGGCCACGCTTCTCTCTGGACAGCAGTTGGACTGAAGCTTGCACATCCACACCTTTGATAAGGTATCGATATCGACTCTCGAGGCCCACTTTCTCAGTGCCGAGGCGAAGGTTTTGCTGTTTGATGAGTTCATCAATATACTGACGTACGCGACGAGCATTGCCAAAGTGTCGATCTCTACTATGGTACTCTCGAAGTAGTTCTGCTTCTAATTGCAGAATGGCACCTGATGAAATCTTATAACCACGTTCTTGGATGAAGTAATTAGCAATATCACGCAACTGCTCTGCACCGAAATCTTCAAATTCTAAATGGTGATCAAACCGAGAATGCAATCCAGGATTACTACTTAAAAACCGTTCCATCTCCTTCGGATAGCCCGCGACAAATACAAAAAACTCACCTCGGCGATCTTCCATTTCCTTAAGTAAGACTTGTATCGCCTCATCACCAAAGTCATTTGTTGCTCCTACTTTAGTAAGTGCATAGGCCTCATCTATAAAGAGAACGCCACCCAGCGCCTCTTCGATCTTTGTTTTGGTCTTCAGTGCAGTCTGTCCAACGTATCCGGCAACCAATCCCTGTCGATCAGTCTCCACGATATGACCTTTGGAGAGCACACCGAGTGCCTTGAAGACATCAGCCAAGATTCTTGCCACAGTCGTTTTACCAGTTCCTGGATTACCGACGAATATGGTGTGCATGTTGATCATGCCTGTCGTAATCTCTTGCTGGCTGCTGCGATAGCGCACGATATCGACCAATTGATGCACTTTGGTTTTCACATCATTTAGACCTATCAATCGATCAAGCTTGTTAATGGCGATAGCCAAAGCCTTCTCATCTACTCCGATGTTATCTTGTCGAGAATTGTAGTTTTCTCTGAGCTTCAGGACATCTTGAAGCATAATCGTCTTCAGTTGGATGTGCGAGGGCTGCTGCCTATGGGCCGCCTCCATCAGTCTAATACCCATATTGATCTTGGACTTCTCTACCAACTGTCCGATGTATCTGGCATTACCAAATGATCGATCACGATCGCGATAATCTTCTTGGATGATTTCATTAAGATGCGTTCGTGCTCCTGGAGATAGGACAACCTCATAGCGATTGCAAAAACGATCTACAATTAGCTGAAGATCATCTAATGTGTAGTCCTCAAAATTGTAAAAATACTTGAACCTACTTCTTAGGCCGGGATTAGAATTTACAAAATTATCCATCTCTTTTGGATAGCCTGCCACGACCACCATTATGTCGGATTTGGGATTACCCATTTCTTTCACGAGAAGTTCGATCACCTCCCTACCAAAATCCTTGCTGTCTTCATTTTGTCGGGCAAGTGCATATGCCTCATCTATAAAAAGAACTCCACCCTTAGCCTTAGTCAAGGCCTCTCTCACCTTAGGCGCAGTCTGACCGATGTACTCCCCGACGAGATCAACCCGATCTACTTCGTGAACATGACCTTGACTTAGTAGTCCCATGCTATGATAGATTGCTCCGAGCAGCCTTGCCACAGTTGTCTTTCCGGTACCCGGATTACCTGTAAACACACTGTGCAGCCCCACATGATCTTGCTCACTAAAACCCCGCTCTCGCCTTAGTTTTAGAAACTTGATGTATCTGGTATGCTCAGAGATCTGACGCTTTATGGCATTCAGTCCAACAAGACTATTTAGTTCGTTAAATGCCTCTCGACTTGTTAACAAAGAAGGTACGCTGACCGACATGATCGATTGATCCTCTGGCAAAGTCAAATTGACATTGCCTTCTTGAAAGTCCTCTCCAATGACAAAGGACGACTCAGCAATCATTCGGTCTTGGAAAATCACCTCAACAGAATAACGTCCTCTCCGCCAAGAGCCTTTTACATTCGAACCCCATCCTGCTGTTATTTGGATGAGATCCTCTCCCTTTTTCATTTTTTGTAGACGGATGACCTCGCCCTTTAGTTCGCGCGCCTCATTGTAAAATTTGATAAATATCTCACTGTACCAATTTGCATTTGGAATCCTATTCTCCAGAGTTAATTCTACAAATACGTAACGTGTCTCCTTATGATCAAACTCGACATAGTAGACGCGCTCTTCGTCATCATTATTTTGATCAAACTTCCCTTCGAAATACTCCACGGATTTGATCGATAATGCCTGCGATATGTGAGCTTGGATCTGAGTTTGTAAGTCCTCAACGTAGAAGTACTTGGTAGCAACCTTCCGATCATCGATATATGCCTCCCAGCAGTACTTACCATGCTTCCAGAATCCGCCCAGCTCTTTATGTCCCCATCCTTCGCGGATGTAGACTACGTTATCATGCTTGGAGATCTGTCGACGCACATCAAGGACACACATCTCCTTTTTCGATTTGCCGACTTGGTAGCACCTAAGAACGATGTTGGCATCCCAGATAGTCTGCTCGAAGGACTTGTTCACAAAGGATAGCTCGATGTAGATGTAGCTTGTACTGTCCTGCTCGAAGACTTGGCGGTACTTCTTGCGATTACCCGCCAGCCACTCTGTCGAGGCATATACGCGGAGGTCCCTGTACTTGTACTGTAGTTCGGCGGATTGGTTATCGGATTGAATCACTTCTTGGTTTTTCAGCATCGTGTCAGATCATTATGTGGTAGTCTTCAGATTCAGATGCTATTTGGCAGCCCTTTTAGACGTTAGTTATGTATAAGGTATTTCAATCTTTTCATTCACGGAGGATCCGCATGAGAATATTTGACAGGTGGCTAACACAGCATTTATGTTCACCTTTGTTCTTATGGGGGCCTTCCTTAAACTAATTCGACTTCCTAATCTGGTACTGCTGCTGCTTACGCTCTATGTGTATGGATCCTACGTATTGTATCCTAATATTGTGCAGCATGGGGTTATCCCTAATCTGGGAACAAAGGATTACTGGCTACTAATCTTCATTGCTATCTGTGTAGCGGCTGCTGGTTACATCCATAACGATATCGTCGATGTGTTAACTGATCACGGCAATGCTAAGCGCCAAACAGTAGGCCATCGTATCGGCCATCGCATCGCCTGGGGAACATATCTGTTCTTCCTCATGGCACCAATACCGATGGTTTACTACCTCGCCAGTGAGATCGACCAGCGTCAGTACCTAATCTACTACGCCGTAGTATCTGGGTTGCTCTTTGGGTACAATCGCTGGTTCCAGCGCCTACCGTTGATAGGAAACGCAGTTGTGGCAGGCTTGTGTGCCTTTGTGATCAGTCTTCCTTTCTTGGTGGAGACTACCAGCTTAGTACAACTGCTTGAAGTTGACGCGGTCGCCTTTGATATGGTCAGGCGGATTACGATTGGCTTCGTCCTGTTCTCTTTTTTGGCTAACCTCATCCGTGAGATTATTAAGGACATCGAAGACGAAGCCGGTGATCGATTAGAAGGTTACCGTACCCTGCCGATAGCCATTGGGGTTGGTAATACGAAGCTTGTCCTATATGGCACGATTACACTGCTTTTCGTCACCGTTGTCATTTGGATTCTCTCGTTCGCGCTACCCCCAGTTCCAATGACTTCGCTTATCATCGCCCTGGTCGTGCCGTTAGGCTGGATAACATGGCTGCTTCGACAAGCCTCAGAACGAAGTGACTTTATGCGGCTCAGTGAGATGGTCAAGTACTATTTTGGAATCGGCATTATTGCAATGTGGGTGATCACCTTCTTACTCCAGACTTAGGATGTTACCCAATATCATATCTGATCGGAATATCATACTTGGATCGGGATCCCCGCGTCGTGCCGAACTCTTAGCCTCTCTTGGGATCAAATTTGAGGTACGTGTGAGCGATGTGGATGAGATTGTTCCACCAGATCTCGATGTAAGCGCTCATGCAGCTTATCTGTCCAAACTTAAGTCTGATGCTCTGAGACCTCATCTGGAACCACTTGACATCCTAATTACCGCTGACACAACTGTTCTTCTCGATGACATTATTTATAACAAACCTCAGGACCGTGAGGAAGCCATCGAGATGATTCATGCACTATGCGGGACAACTCATCAGGTGATTACAGGAATGACCATCGCTGATCACCGACGTTCAGAAACCATCTCAGACGAAGCACTGGTATATCTGAATGAGCTCTCCGCACGTGAAGTCGAATACTACGTGGATATCTGGAAGCCCATGGACAAGGCCGGCGCTTATGGCATTCAGGACTGGATTGGGTTAGCTGCTATCTCTGAGATACGAGGTTCATATTACACGATCATGGGTTTACCAACACATCGGTTGTACTCGTTGCTTCGCAATTGGACATAAAAAAAGGGCACAGCAGATGCCGTGCCCTTCTTCAATCCAATCTTACAACAACTAAAATATGTAGCGTAAACCGAACTGCATTTGCCAGCGGCTTACCAAGCTAAAATCATTGAAAAAGGTCTCTCCACGTGAAGAGTCAAAAATGTAGGTCGGCGTACCATCAGTAACAGATACACTGACGGGTTGGTCCAATCCTGTGAATGTGGACCTCCTCTCGACACCCCAGCTGTCGTTAATAAGATTACCAACATTGAGTATATCAAGGCTCACTTGGAACTTATTGCTCCCTACTACGCTGATGTCCTGGAGAATGCGAAGATCCCACTGGCTAAACCATGGAGCCAAGGCTCCGTACTTCTCTGCGAACTGTCCTCTTCTGCTGGATAAATAGTCGTCTTGTTCGATGAATGCGTTAAAGGCTGCTCGCTGGGCGTCAGGATTATCTCCACCAAAGTTGAGCTGTGCCATCTCTGCGGATGTCGGAATGTATAGAAGATCGTTGAGAACAGAGCCATCGCCATTGATATCACCATTGTATGTGTAGCTATAGCGCGTCCCCTGAGCGTACTCTGCAAACAGAGATACAGTCGTGTTGAAGTTTGACTTACCATTCCAATCAAACACCTTCGAACCCACGGCGATAATACGATGCTGATTACCATATAAGGATGGCGCTAACTCAGCCTGATTTGTATTCAGCACATTGGCAGGGTTCCGATCATAAGCATCTGACGAGATCTCCGCATCAATAGATGCCACGTCCTCGGCTTGCAAGTAATTATAGGCGACTTTGAAGTAATTACCTCCCCAGTTTCTCTCTACGGAGAAAGAAGCATTAAATGAGTATCCAGCATCAGCATTGGTGAAGACGTAGGCGTTCGTCGGTCCACCAAAGATCGTGGCTCGGTCGTCTGCTGTGTAGATCGGCCGTGATCCCGGACCATCGAGTCGCCCAGATGGAGTTCTCAGACCAAAGTTGCGCACCATCTGTGCTTGTAAATCCTTGGTGTAAATGATATCTGTAGATGCAATCCACCCACCCTGAAACTTGCGATCATATCCAACATTCGTACGCCAGACTTGCGGAAACTTGAAATCTGGATCTGTCATATTGTAGAAAAAGAAATCTGGGTTGGCCACTTGATTACCGATCCATACAAATGGAAATCGACCTGAAAACAGTCCCGTACCACCGCGTAACTGAGATGTCTGATCACCATTGATGTCATAATTAAATCCAACACGTGGATTAATCAGAGGAGATTGGGAAGGCAGTTCTGTGTGGTCAAAGAGTACAGGATTGTTATCCTCATCATAGTATTCGATTTCTGGAGCATAGGTTCCACCATCGGCCAATAGGCCTCCTTTACGATCTATGTTCTCTTGGATCAACTCTGCAGTATTGAAGTACAACGGCATATCCATTCGCAAGCCCAATGTCAAGTTGAAATTCTCGCTAACCTCTATTTCATCTTGGATATATGCTGAGAACTGACCAAGATTAGTCTCTGCCAATGCCCAGTTACCCGCTGCCGCAGCAGCGCGTGCACCATCGACTTCTGCTGCGAAGTCAGGTGATGTCAATACCGCTTCAACATCATTGATATCGATATCTGGGAAGAATACTCGTGCTCCATAACCAGTTAGATTAAACGAGTTATTAAAATTGAATCTTTCAAAAGCACCCCCAATCGTCCAAGTGTGCTTACCAGCATAGATGTTGACATCATTGCGAACTTGGAATACATCTTGGTCCAATACATTATTGATGGAGAAAGGCTCATGTCCAGCGATAATGTATCGCTGCCCTTCTTTTCCAATATTGATGACAGGGAATGGGTCTGAAAAGGGATCGCGATTATCTCTGAATGATGTGTATCCAGCCATGAATTTATTTGCAATTCGATTGCTGAACAGTGACTTGAGCTCGACCTTGTAGGAGTTCAACTTGTTGTTGATCCTATATCCTGCATTCTGAGTTTGAAGTGTTGTTAGATTCGGTCCTCTTGCTCCGAGTGCTGACGGGTGCGCCGGCTTGTCTTGAAAGGCGTCTAAGAAGTTGTAGGTGACGGCAAGCTTATGCACGTCACTAACATTCACATCTAATTTCAAGAGACCCTTGTTACTCTCCGTATTGTGTGTAAAGCCCGTCAGCGCACCTACATCATAATTATAATTCTCACGTAGCAGATCACTGACTAATTGTAAGTCCGAAAGCTCAACTCGTGCTGTATTTCCACCTTCTGTTGACACTCCTCTGGGGACAAAGTTTGAACCCAAGTCGGATCTGTCGTCACGCTCAAAATTGGCGAAGAAGAATACTTTGTTTTTGATAATTGGTCCTCCAACGCTCGCGCCAAACTGCAGACTTTGGAGATCACCTTTATTAACAGACGTACCGTCTACAGATCCTCCTGTCATCCCAGCGCTTCTGTAAAATCCGAAGACACTACCCTTAATTTCATTTGTCCCTGACTTTGTAACAGCGTTAATCGCTGCACCAGTAAAACCAGATTGCGTCACATCAAACGGTGCAATCGCAACATTGATCTGATCGATGGCATCAAGCGATACAGGCTGGGCGTCCGACTGGCCACCAGGAGTCGCAGCATCCAGTCCAAAAGGATTATTGAAGATGCTACCGTCTAACGAATAGTTGTTAAACTGATCATTTCGACCTCCGAATGAACCACCAGCAGCAGACTGAGGATTGAGTCTTGTGTAATCTTGAGCACTACGCGAAATCGTTGGAAGGTTATTGATAAGTTCACTTCCAATCGACGTTTCCGCACCTGTTCGTTTGTTATTGAGGATGGGATCAAGAGATCCGGTGATAACCACCTCGTCGGTAGTTACCCCTTCTTGCTGCATGACAAAATCTAAGGGCAGTTTCTGACCCAAGGACAGCGTAACATTTTCAAAAGCTTGGACAGAATACCCGATAAAGCTGGACTCCACAGTATACGGACCTCCAACTCTAAGGTTTGGCAGTGTATACCCACCATCCACTTGGGTCACAGTACCAAAGTTCGTTCCAGAAGGTACGTGAGTGGCAACTACAGTAGCCCCAATGAGTGGCTCACCAGAGTCGTCAACAACATTACCTGTGATTGTGGCAGTTGTACGCTGTGCACTGAGTGATACCGACAATAGCACAGCAGCTACTACGATGTAAAAAGATCTCATCATATTCAGATTAGTTAGACAATTAGATACGGTTCCAAAGGGGCTTCTCGGACCCCAATCAGGCGCGAAAATACGGTGCTTCTTAACTCAGAGTTTACTTGATCGTGATAATTAATACACATTTTCTCCATGTGTATTGTGGTGGCTAAGAGAGTGATAGATATATGAAAATTAAGATTTGTTGTATTAGCAGTGTGGCCGAAGCAAATTTGGCAATCCTTCACGGAGCTGATGTACTTGGACTCGTGGGACCTATGCCAAGTGGTCCTGGTATCCTATCTCCTACTTCCATTGGAACTATCGTCGCTGCTCTTCCAGAAGACATCACAACATTCTATCTCACCTCAAAGCAGTCGGCTCTTGAGATCATTGCTGAGCATCGACTCGCCCAAACTGATGCCATCCAAATCGTAGATGAGGTAACACCAGAAACATACGAGCAGCTGCGCGACTACGATGGTCAGCTCCAACTCATCCAGGTCATCCACGTAGGTGATCATACTGCGATCGAACAAGCGATGCTGGCAAGTCGATATGTAGATATGATTCTCTTGGATAGCGGGCGTCCCAGCCTACAGATAAAGGAACTTGGGGGAACCGGACGTACTCACGACTGGAGGATTAGCAGTAAGATCATCAACAGTGTGAACATACCTGTCTGGTTAGCGGGTGGTCTTCGATCGAGCAATGTCGGAGAGGCAATCCAAGAATGTCGTCCCTACGGAGTAGACCTATGCAGCGGCGTGCGAAGCGAAGGCCTGCTGGACCCAAAAAAGTTAGCAGCATTCGTCAGTACAGTCCGCGAAACCACTATGGCTTAAGGTCGAAGGTGTCAAGGAACCGGGTTGTGAAGTTCCCATTGCGAAAATCCTCATTTTGCATCAGTTGCTGATGGAACGGTATCGTAGTCTTGATACCATCAATGATAAATTCACTCAACGCACGCTCCATCTTGGTAATACACTCAGCCCGTGTCTCAGCCTTGCATATCAACTTGGCAATCATACTGTCATAGAATGGTGGAACGCTGTACCCCGCGTAGGCATGTGTATCAACTCGAACACCATGCCCCTTAGGACTATGAAAATTCAGAATATGGCCTGGTGAGGGACGAAATCCATTGTGAGGATCTTCGGCATTGATCCGGCACTCGATACAATGAAGCTTAGGAATGTAGTTTTTGCCACTTAGCACTTCACCCGCAGCAACCTTGATCTGCTCCTTGATTAAGTCACGGTCGATCACCTCTTCGGTTACAGGATGCTCCACCTGGATTCGGGTGTTCATTTCCATGAAGTAGAAATCTCGATTCTTATCGACTAAGAATTCGACTGTGCCGACACCTTCATAATTGATAGCTTCTCCTGCTTTGATCGCTGCCTCGCCCATACGTTTGCGCAAGTCGCGGGTCATGAAAGGAGAAGGACTCTCTTCCACTAATTTCTGATGGCGACGCTGGATAGAGCAATCTCGTTCAGAAAGATGTATAACGTTACCATGCTGATCTCCTACAATCTGAATCTCGATGTGGCGAGGCTCTTCAACAAACTTCTCAATGTAAATACCATCGTTACCAAAGGATGCTTTTGCTTCATTCTTAGCCATGTCCCACTGACGCGTGAACTCGGCTTCCTCTGATATAATGCGCATCCCTTTTCCACCACCTCCCGCAGTCGCCTTGATCATCACAGGATAACCGATCTCCGCCGCTACCTTCTTGCCGTGCTCATCATCTTTAACGAGACCATCAGATCCTGGCACTACCGGAACACCAGCCTTTATCATCGTTTCTTTCGCAGTGACCTTATCACCCATCTTGCGAATCATTTCAGGAGATGGGCCTATGAACTTGATGTCATACTCCGAGCAGATCTCAGCGAAGTCAGCATTCTCACTAAGAAAACCATAGCCTGGGTGTATGGCGTCAGCATTGGTGATCTCCACGGCGGCCATGAGCGCTGGTATATTCAGGTAAGACTCCTTACTACTGGGTGGACCGATACATACCGCCTCATCGGCGAATCTCACATGGAGTGCGTCAGCATCGGCGGTGCTATAGACGGCTACTGTTTTGATACCCATCTCGCGACAGGTTCTAATGACTCTGAGGGCAATCTCACCACGGTTGGCGATCAAAATTTTATTGAACATGGCTGTCTATTAGGTGAAGAGAGGGATTAGGCAGTCGGAGCGATTATCCATTTGGATCTACCAAGAACAGGACTTGGTCATACTCGACTGGACTACTGTCATCCACCATCACCTTCACAATCTTCCCGGAGACCTCACTTTCTATCTCATTGAACAACTTCATGGCTTCAATGATACAGACCACCTGACCACTGCTAATCGAGTCACCTACCTGGACAAATGGAGGCTTATCAGGCGAGGCTGCACGATAGAATGTTCCTACCATAGGTGAGCGCACCTCGATATAATCGGAAGAATTATCACTCTCAACAGTTGAATCAGACTCACCAGTCGGTGATGCTGGAGCTGCGGCTACTGCAGGGGCTGGCATCGCCATAGGTACTGGCGCTGGGGCCATCGTGGTCATAGCACCAGAGGCTACAGAGATGACTTCATCTTTAGCCGTACGGACACGAATCTCAAAATCTTCATTTTTGATTCGTACTTCTTTGAGATCAAGTTCGCTGATGAGTTGTAGAATCTCCTTTATCTCAGATGGCTTCATGCTTTGGTTTTTTGGTAGTGTATGATGGATTTATGATTTGACACGCTCGAGATAGTCTCCCGTGCGGGTATCAATCTTGATCTTATCGCCTTGGTTGATAAAAATCGGCACTTTCACTTCAGCCCCTGTCTCCAGGGTAGCAGGTTTCGTAACGTTCGTCGCAGTATCCCCGCGGAGACCAGGTTCGGTATAGGTTACTTCAAAAACCAGATGCTGTGGCAGGTCTGTCGTGAGCGGGATCTCTTTTTGAGCATGAAAGAGAATCTCGATGTTCGATCCTTCTTTGAGGAACTGTGGGTTATCAAGGAGTTTTTCTTCTAAAGAGATCTGCTCGTAGGTCTCTGTCTCCATGAAATGATAGCCCATATCATCTTTGTAGAGATACTGATACGTGCGTCGTTCGACTCGGACTTCTGTGATTTTATGACCCGCCGGGAACGTGTTGTCAATCACCTTGCCAGTGGTGAGGCTTTTGAGCTTGGTTCTGACGAAGGCAGGACCTTTACCTGGTTTGACATGCAAGAATTCAACCACAGAATAGATATCGTGATTGTACTCCATGCAAAGCCCATTGCGGATATCTGAAGTAGAGGCCATAGTTCATTTTTGTGAGGCGCAAAAGTAAGAAAAGATAAAGGTGATTCTCATGAAGGGAAGAATAGGCAGACTCGAGAAAGGAGCCCTGCCGCGCAACTGGCTGACGAAGTGAAACCAGCCTCTTCATGGGCATTAGTAATACATTTGCGCCTTGTCTCGCGTACTCAAGAATCGAGAAAGTGTATGTCAAAAGAAGTTCGAATAGGTATCATATCGATAGCGGCCATCGCAGTAATGATCTGGGGATTCCAATACCTCAAAGGCAAAAACATACTGTCTACCGTGTATACGTACGAAGCCGCATTTCCTGATGTCGAAGGACTTTATGTTGCTTCCAATGTGGAAATCAATGGCCTCCGCGTCGGCTCTGTATCAGATATCACTCTTAATCCAGAGGATCTCAAAACCATGGTTGTCACCTTCGATGTAGAAGGTGAATATGGTATCCCAAAAGATGCAGTGATCCTCAACTCATTCGGTACGATCACCGGTGGGAAGAAAATCGTGATCCAATACGATGCGCTGTGCTCTGGTGATAACTGTGCTCCGAGTGGTCATCGATTCTCCTCTGGATATCGCGGCATGCTCCAGGCCATGATGGGCGACGACGGCTTAGGTGATGTCATGGGTGACTTAAGGGAAAACGTCGGACCAATGGTCGATACATTAATGACCAAAATGACGGGACCTAAGAGTAACAATGCGATTAGCAACAGCTTAGTGAACTTAGAGCGGACTTCTCAAAATCTCGCCTCTCTTACCGCCAACCTGGATCGACTTCTCAGTAAATCATATACCAATCTAAACACGACTATCGAAAACGTTGCGGTCATCACACGGACCTTAGCCAATACCAACACAGATATCGAAAAGACGATCAGCAACTTCGCCGAACTGTCCGATCAATTAGTCGCAGCAGACTTAGATGGCGCCATGAAGAAAACGACACAGGCAATCGACAATGCATCCATCCTATTAGAAGAGCTTCAGACTACGGTGTCGACAGCAAATACGTCATTCGAACAAGTCAACTCACTATTAACTGCGGTCGAAAGTGGAGAAGGTACTATCGCAAAATTACTACAGGATCCAGAGATCTATTACAATCTTGAAGCGACAACAAAACACCTCAGCTTACTCCTTCAAGACCTAAGACTGAATCCGCGCCGTTATGTCAACGTCTCAGTTTTTGGCAAGAAGGATAAGGCTTACATCGCTCCAGAAGGTGATCCCGCCATGCAAAACGTAGAAGTCCCATCAGGAAATTAGAAGAGCCGATTTGTCTAACAGATATCACGGTTCATCCGAAATGACTGGTTGACTTGGATAAAGTTGTATTTGTTCGTGTTCGTACATCAATCACTACTGACCATGCAGCGAATTCTACTATCCAGTCTATTCTTTCTTATCACATTAACGATCACTGCTCAGCAAGAGCAGACATTATTTAATTCTGGTCGAGGCATCAGTCTCACTGGCTTTTGGGCAGGTGGGAATAGCTCTTTGTATGACTTTCAAGACAACAAGACTCTCAGCAATGGAGGGTATGCCACTTTTGAATTCAACAATAACTTCTTAATCGGATGGTCCGGCTACAAGTCAGACATTACAAACCAAGGCCAGGAGATTGATATCGATGGCAATGATGTCCTCTTGGGCTATGCCTTCCAATCAAAGCGTGTCGTGCACCCTATCCTCTACACCCAGTTTGGCAGCAGTCGCTTAGAAGTGGAAGATCTTGGGAGCGATCGAGTGTTTGTCGTTCAGCCCAGCTTGGGTTTAGAAGTTAATGTCACTCGTTTCTTCAGGCTCGGTGTGGATGGGGGCTATCGATTTTTCTCAGGTAATGATCTTCCTGGATTCAGTGATGCAGACTTCTCAGGGCCGACACTTGGTCTGCGACTGAAGTTCGGCTGGAGTTGGGGAGGTAATGACTGGGGGGATAGTTGGGACGACTTCTAAGTAAGGGCAGTTCGCTATATTGTCGATACCACATTGTAGAATGACAACATATGGATCGACGCATCTTCTTAGGTTCCGGAATTACCATAGCGGGGGGGCTTGTCCTGTCCCCGATACTTGGATGTAGAGGGTCAAGCATAGCCGATAAGACCGACGCTGATCTGGCCGAAGTCACCATCGATACGATACGTGGATGGTTCGAACGTGGAGAGATCAGCATCCCTCAACTCACGCATCTCTACCTGGAACGAATTAGGACCATCGATCAGAGCGGCCCAAATCTCAACTCCATTATATACGTGAATCCTGATGCAATGGAGGATGCCACTTATTTAGAAAAAGATAAGGAGGCAGTGAGAGGTCCTCTTTATGGCATTCCCGTTTTGCTGAAAGACAATATCGACACAGCAGACATGCCAACTACAGCAGGTTCGCGAGTTTTGGATGGATCTATCCCTCCATCCGATGCGAGCATAGTTAAGCGACTCCGAGAAGCTGGTGCTGTCATCTTGGGGAAAGCGAATCTCTCAGAATGGGCCAACTTCAGGGGGCAGAACAGCACGAGCGGATGGAGTGGCCTCGGTGGACTCACCAAAAATCCTTACAAATTAGACCGGAACACCTGTGGATCAAGCGCTGGATCAGGAGCAGCGGCCTCAGCTAACCTATGCGTAGTAGCCATCGGCACTGAAACCAATGGAAGTATCGTATGCCCCTCTTCTGCTAATGGTATCGTAGGGATCAAGCCTACTGTCGGATTAGTCAGTCGAAGCGGTATTATCCCAATTTCTTCTACTCAGGATACAGCTGGCCCAATGGCGCGCACAGTTCGCGATGCCGTCTATTGTCTCAGTGTGATCGAGGGTGGAGATCCAGCCGACTTGGCCACATCAGGGGCTCCAAAAGAAAAGCGGAACTACATAGACCGACTAAGAACAGACGGACTCAATGGCAAGCGCTTGGCCTATTTCAATATCGAGTCGCAATACGAG
This sequence comes from Bacteroidota bacterium, assembly GCA_038523965.1. Taxonomy (GTDB): domain Bacteria; phylum Bacteroidota; class Bacteroidia; order Chitinophagales; family Saprospiraceae; genus JAJRXG01. The sequence continues at coordinate 3,879 of JBCBIX010000027.1, read as the reverse complement.
GAATCTGAAAATAAAGCAATTGTAGATCCCGTATTCAAACTAATGGCTAATGCCATAGACGATATGCGTGCCCAAGGTGCTGAGGTGATCGACATCACTCAAATCAGTGATCCGCAGGTCTTCCAGGATTCATTTGAGATCATGTTATACGAATACAAGGATGGTCTAAATGCTTACTTCGCGGCTCTGGGAGATAATACTCCTGTCAAAACGATAGATCAACTTATCGAGTGGAATCGCCAAGACTCTGTAGAACTCCGATACTTCGGACAAGAGTATCTGGAGATGGCTGCTCAAAAGGCTGGTCTGGATGATGACGCCTATACCACTGCTCGAGAACGGATGCTTAAGGGTCGCAGAGAACATGGTATCGACAGGGTGATGAAAGAACATCAACTCGATGCCATCATGGCGCCAACTGGCACACCAGCGTGGCCATCAGACTTAGAAAATGGAGATTCGTTTCACTACGGAAGTTCATCTCCAGCAGCACAAGCAGGATACCCCAACATCTGTGTGCCCATGGGTTTTATCGATGGGCTCCCTGTTGGAATTTCCATTTTTGGTACAGCGTGGTCTGAGCCTGTTTTGATCGAAATCGCATATGCTTATGAGCAAGCAACGCTACATCGCCAAGCTCCAAAATTCCTGACGTAGTCTTGACAACAAAAAAAGGTCAGCAGAAGTACTACTGACCTTTCTAAGTCTATTCTGGATGCTTCTCTACTGAGCGTTCAAAGCTTTGCTAAATCTTTTCTTCTTGGCTTGTGCCGCCTGTCTCATCTTGAGATCTTTACTGAAATCCCGGACGATCGGGGTCGCAACGAAGATGGACGAGTAAGTACCTACAATCACACCCACCAACAGTGCAAAGGCAAATCCCTTGATCGATCCTCCACCAAAGACTAAGAGGATAAAAACAACAAATAACGTCGTAACCGAGGTGATCACCGTACGAGAGAAGGTGCTGTTAATCGCCATATTCAGTACTTCGTCAGTCGACTTGTTCGTATAGATGCCTAAGTACTCTCTAATCCGATCGAAGACGACCACAGTATCGTTGATCGAGTAACCAATCACTGTCAGCAGCGCCGCTATAAATACTTGATCAATCTCCAAGCTAATCGGCAGAATTCCCCACAATATCGAGAACAATCCAAGGACCAAGAGGGAATCATGGAACAATGCTGCGACAGCACCAAGGCTGAATTGCCACTTGTTGAATCGCAAGAAGATGTAGAGGAAAATGGCCAATAGTGCATATACACCGGCGAACGCAGATTTACTCTTTATATCATCTGCTATTGTCGGACCCACCTTACTCGAAGAGGTGACGTGTGTACTTCCTACATCATCGGTAGACTTGAACACTTCGAGGTCGATAGCAGAACCTTGCATGGTACTGATACCGCCATGTAACGCCTCCATAACACGATCAGCCACATCATCAGATGTATCGTCGATGAGATAATCGGTGACGATATTGTACGTATTAGAAGCGTCAACAGCCTTGATAGTCGGTACATCACCGAATGTCGCGGCCAGCGCCTGGCCGAGCTCAGTGCGATCTACGTTTATACCATCTGCGAACTCCACGTTGTAGGAGTATCCTCCTTTGAAATCAACCCCGAGATCGAATCCTCTCATGCCCATCGAAATGAGCCCAAGAGTGATAATAGTTAGTGAAATTCCATATGCGATCTTTCGCTTACCGATCCAATCGATGTTCAGATTTGAAAACGCGTTTTTAGACGCTGGAGTCCAAAAACTAATTTCTCGGCCACGCGTCTGCGTCCACCAATCGATCATGAGACGACCTAACATCACTGCGGTGAAAAGAGACATCAGCACACCGATGATCAAGACCACCGCAAATCCTTTGATCGGCCCTAATCCAAAGTAAGCCAGGATAATAGCAACGAGAATAGTAGTCACATTCGCATCGATAATCGCTGAGTAGGAATTCTTAAATCCATCTTGGATCGCTTGGAGCGTAGTCTTACCAGCCCGCAATTCTTCCCGGATCCTCTCGTAGATAATCACGTTGGCGTCGACAGCCATACCTATGGTGAGCAGTAGACCGGCTATACCAGGTAGTGTTAGTACAGTACCAAAAGAGGCCAACGTTCCCATGATAAAGAAGATGTTCGCAATCAGCGCAATGATCGAGACAATACCTCCCCCTCCATAGTAAAAGACCATAAAGGCCAATACTGCCAACAGACCTATGACAAAGGATCTAAAGCTCTTATTGATATTACTCTTGCCCAGCGATGGACCAACGTTACTTTCCTGTATAATATCCACCTTGGCTGGTAACTTACCCACCTCGAGGATACTCGCGAGATCTTGGGCCTCGGCCACTGTAAAATTCCCTGTTATCGAAGAAACACCACCTGTGATCGCACCATTTACATTAGGGGCAGTAACTACCTCATCGTCGAGCGCGATAGCGATCGGGCGATTTTGATCTTGAGCCGCTATCGTTGTCATTTCAGCCCACTTCTTCGCACCCTGACTATTCATCGACAGGGTAACTTGGATCTGACCACTCATCGGGTCAGGCGCCTGTGAGGCATTCGTTACCACATCACCTTCCAGAGGTGCCTGGGCTGTACCGGGTTGCGTTCGGATGAAGTACAATTCATAATTTCTGGTGAATTCACCAGTTTGTGGATTCACGATTGGTTTTGCGCTGTATAGGAACTTTCCATTCGTCGGGAACAGTGCTCTTACATCTTCGCGCTGCAGCAACGCCATCAGTTCATCTCGCTCATTGCGATCCACTGTACCCATAACTACCTGAGACATTCCCAGTCCAGCACTTGCATCATTTAATTGAAGCATGCTCAGCAGTGGTCCCTGAAGTTCAACATTGTTACCGAGAGAATCCCCTTGAGCTTCTTGATTGGCCTGGCTCTCTACAAGAAGAAGGTCATCCGCCTGACGAAACCCATTGAGGACGCCAGGGTCTGAAATGCGATAAACATTCCAAAATTCGAGAGCAGCGCTGGCTTGCAAGAAATTACGCGCACGCTCAGGATTATCGATACCAGGCAGTTCAACCAGAATAATGTCGCGGGACTCATCCAGAGATACATTTGGCTGGGTTACTCCAAGTTTATCGATACGTTGCTTCAGTCTATTGAATGTGAGTCTGACCACATCATCGGCCATCGATCTGAGCACACGCTCGACCTCACCATCACTTGAATTGGCATTGATTTTTTCATTCATTACCTCATTTGGCATGAAGAAGCGAGCGAGCTTCTTACCATCGGCGATTTTCCGAAACTCTGATGAGAATAGTGATACGAAGTCGGACTGCGAGTTTTTCATCGCCTCCTGCGCATTGTCTAATGCAGTAATAAATGTCTGGTCCTTAGTTCTTACTCCACTGCGACTGGAGGTTAATTGATGAACCAAGTCTCGAGTATTCACCTGGAGATAGACACTTTGTCCCCCTTTCAGATCCAGTCCGAGTGCTAAGTTTTGTTGCTTTAACTCGTCATAGGTGTAGTCCTTCAGACCAGGGATACTGAAGATGGTAGACGTAGACATGGAGTCCAAATAAGATGATGTGAGTTCGCGAACTCTCTGATTACGCTCGATCTCATTTGTGATATCTGCTGTCTGTGAGATAGCATAGCGCTCGGCTTTCTTCTCTACGTTTCGAGTGGGAATCATGAAGAGGTACTGGAGAAGACACACAACCAGTAGCGCGTAGAACAAAAAGCGGATAAATCCTTTGCCTTGCATGAAATATCATTTAGGGTCTTCGAAAAGAGGCGCAAATATACGTCTTTATGCAGACCCCAATGAACACCCAGGGTATGTTCAGTGATAGCTCATATCTATGTGACTTTCAGCGGCTTATAC